>DGHE01000043.1:4500-7680 GCA_002392525.1 Bacteroidales bacterium UBA3856
ATCGAGGAGTTCATGCTCCTGGCCAACCGCAACGTGGCGGAGTTCGTGGCCACCGCCGGCAAGATGGGCGGCAAGGCATCGGCCAAAGCCAAGACCTTCGTCTACCGTATCCACGACGAGCCCAACATGGAGAAGCTGAGCGGCCTCCGCGACTTCGCCGGCCACTTTGGCTATAAGATGGGCCCCATGGAAGGCGGCAAGGAGATTGCCAAGAGCCTCAACAGCCTCATGAAGGCCGCGGACAACAAGCCCGAGCTGGGCGCCATCCAGATCCTGGCCCTGCGCTCCATGGCCAAAGCCTGCTACAGCACCGACAACATTGGCCACTATGGCCTGGCCTTCAACTTCTATACACATTTTACCTCTCCCATCCGCCGCTACCCCGACATGATGGTACACCGCCTCCTGGCCCGCTACCTCAAGGGCGGGGACAGCGCAAACAAGGACTACTATACCCTCCAGTGCAAGCACGCCTCCGAGCGCGAAGTCATCGCCGCCGAGGCCGAGCGAGAGAGCATCAAGTACAAGCTGGTGGAATTCATGCAGGACAAAGTGGGACAGGAGTACGACGGACACGTTTCCGGCGTTACCGAATGGGGCATCTACGTGGAGATTGAGCCCACCAAGATTGAGGGCATGATCCCCTACCGCACCATCAAGAGCGACTTCTTCATCTACGACGAGGAGCACTACCGCGCCGTGGGCCGCCGCAGCCACCGCTCCATCCGCCTCGGAGACCCGCTCCGCATCCGGGTAAAGGGTACTTCCCTGGAGCAGAAACTGCTGGACTACGAACTCGTAGAAAACCTGCCCGAGAAGCAGTGATTTCGTTAAAAATGATTATATTTGCAGCCTGAACACCACAAGTGCGCGCTGCATGCTAAATCATTATAACAAAACTACCGCCCTGGCAGCCTCCCTGCTGCTGCTTTTTTCCTGTAATTCCAGCCGCGTCCCCGCCTACAAAGACGCATCGCTTCCCTCCGATGAAAGAGCCCGGGACCTTGTCGGAAGAATGACCCTCGAAGAGAAACTGGGTCAGCTCCTCTGTCCTCTGGGCTGGCCCATGTACGAGAAAGTATCCGATACGGAAGTAACCATCTCGGACGCCTACCGCACGTTCATCCAGGAGCAGCACGGCGGCATGCTCTGGGCCACTTTCCGGGCCGACCCCTGGACCCGCAAGACCCTGGAGACGGGTCTGAACCCGCAGTTGTCGGCCCAGGCCTACAACGCCCTCCAGCACTACGCCATTGACTCCACGCGCCTCGGCATTCCCATCATCCTGGCCGAGGAAGCCCCGCACGGGCACATGGCCATCGGCACCACCGTCTTCCCTACCTCCATCGGCCTCGTCGCCACCTGGGACACCGCGCTGGTGGAAAAGGTGGGTGCCGTGATTGGCAGCGAACTCACCGCGCAGGGCGGCACCATCGGCTACGGACCGGTCATCGACCTTTCCCGCGAGCCCCGCTGGTCCCGCGTGGAAGAGACCTATGGAGAGGACATGTTCCTTACCTCCGAGATGGCATCGGCCATGGTGAGGGGCACCTCCGGGAAGGGCGTCATCTCCACGCTCAAGCACTTTGTGGCATACGGCATCCCCGAGGGCGGCCACAACGGAAGTCCCAGCCACATTGGTCCGCGGGACCTCGAAGAGAACGTACTGCCCACCTTCAAGGCAGCCATCGATAACGGCGCGCTCAGCGTCATGACCAGCTACAACACCATTGACGGCATTCCCACCACCTGCAACAGGGATCTCCTCACCGGCGTGCTCCGGGACCGCTGGCACTTCAGGGGCTTTGTGGTGAGCGACCTCGAAAGCATTGACGGCATCTACGGAAGCCACCACGTAGCCTCCTCCAAGCAGGAAGCCGGAGAAATGGCCCTGAAAGCCGGCGTAGACGTAGACCTGGGTGCCAACTGCTTCTCCCAGCTCAAGGAATCCGTAGAGAGCGGCCGGGTGAGCATGAAAACCGTAGACCAGGCCGTCCTGCGCGTTCTTCTGAGAAAATTCGAGGCCGGGCTGTTTGACAACCCGTACCTTCCGGAAGGATCGGCCCGGGAGGTTCGCAGCGAAGCCAACCTCGAAGTGGCGGCACAGGCCGCCCGCGAGAGCGCTACGCTCCTGAAGAATAACGGCGTCCTTCCCCTGAAGGAAGGTGCCCGCATTGCGCTCATCGGCCCCAATGCCGACAACATGTACAACCAGCTGGGAGACTACACCGCTCCGCAGGACCCCGCCCATGTCATTACCATGCGGGAGGGACTTGAGGCAGCCGGCGCCCGCGTCACCTATGTGAAGGGCTGCGCCATCCGCGACACCCGCACGAGCCAGATCTCCCAGGCCGTAGCGGCTGCCCGGCAGGCCGATGTCATCGTCGCCGTAGTGGGCGGTTCGTCGGCCCGCGACTTCCGCACCAAATACATTGACACCGGCGCCGCCGTGGTGGACGAAACCTCTGTCTCCGACATGGAGGCCGGCGAGGGCTTCGACCGCAGCACGCTGGACCTCCTGGGCCTGCAGCTGCCGCTTCTGAAAGCGCTGAAGGCCACCGGCAAACCGCTCGTGGTGGTGTACATCGAGGGCCGCCCCCTCAACAAGAACTGGGCGGCAGACGAGGCCGATGCCCTCCTCACGATGTGGTACCCCGGAGGCGAGGGCGGCAAAGCGCTCGCCGATGTCCTTCTGGGCCGATACAACCCTGCCGGCCGCCTGGCCGTGAGCGTTCCCCGGAGCGTGGGCCAGCTGCCCGTCTATTACAACCGCAAAGTTCCCTTCAGCCACGACTACGTGGAGGAAAGCGCCAATCCGTTGTATCCGTTCGGGTACGGGCTCAGCTATACTACTTTTGAATACAGTGACCTGCAGGCATCGGCAGAAAAGGTAACCGTCAAGGTGACCAACACCGGAGAACGGGACGGAGACGAGGTGGTGCAGGTGTATATCCGCGACCTTGTGGCCTCTACGGCCCGTCCCCGCAAACAGCTCTGCGCCTTCTCCCGCGTGCACGTGAAGGCCGGAGAAACCGTCACGGTGGAACTTCCGCTTGCCCGCAGCGCCTTCGAGCTGGTGAACCCCGCCATGGAGCGCGTGGTAGAGCCCGGAGCGTTTGAGATTCAGGTGGGAGCCTCCTCGGAGGATATCCGTTTAAGCCAAACCCTTTCATTATGATA
>DGHE01000057.1 GCA_002392525.1 Bacteroidales bacterium UBA3856
CCGCCCTCATGGCCATTGCAGACGATGTCCAGAAAGTACATGCCATCTGCGTACGCTGTGGCGCCCTGGCCAACCACTCCCACCGCCTCTCCGATTCCAAGAAGCTGGTGGTCGTAGGTGAAAAAGACATCTACGAACCCCTCTGCCGGGAATGCTATCAAAAAGCGCTCGAAGAAGACAACGCCCAGTAACAGGCAAAAGCATCATACGCCGCAAATCCTGCTTAAGATCGTCATCACTGACGAACAAAAGCAGGATTCGCCGGGAATTATGCTTAAGTCCGTCAGGTGCCGGGAGTCGGGCTACACCGTCACCATTCCCCTCGCGGGCTAATCTACCAGGGAACCATCGGCCGGGTCCAGATGGTGCCAGGTGCCGTCTTCCTGCTGAATGCACAGGCTGGGTTCTTCCTTGAACTTCCAATCCTTCAGATCATTGTACAGACGCTCACCGTCCAGGTTAAAAACGGAGTAGGCTTTTTTGTCCTTTTCGCGGAAAACGCCAATGATAAGGGCATGGTGCGGCACAAACTTGAAAAAACCATAGCGAGCTTCCCACAGGTAGGCTTTCTCCAGGGAACTCCCGGACTCTATGATGGGAACCAGCTTGTCGTCCACGATCCTGTACACCCCGCACTCTCCGTTGCAAAGCCACTTCGCGTTGGGATTCTCTATGCCCTTTGCCCAGCAGAAGGCCCAGTCAATGTTCACCAGCCCCTGAGCTTCGGCAGGATAATCCTCTCCCTCGATGAACTCCACATCGGTAGTGGGCAGGAAGAACATCGCCCCATTCTTTTTGTCGATGATGGGAGAGGTGACCCACACCTTGGTCTCGTTGTTCCAGATGGCCGTAACGGGCGCATCTTTCATATATTTTCCCTTGCCGATTTTCACCTCATAGGGGCCATACTTTTTCCCCAGATTTTCGTTTTCCCGCTGTGCGTTCACGGAAACTGGGACGAGCAGTAGCGCTGCCAGTGCAAATAATGCGAAACGTTTCATAGTCAATATAAATCTGAATAGTTAACAATGGGGCCGGTATAGCCTTCCAGGCCCGGGTTTACATACTGATAGACCTTGCCGGAAGGCAGGGCGATGTCCATTTCGGCAATCTGCGCAAAGTGCTGATAGATAAAGATTTTGGTGGTCTGCAGCAGGTCCTTGGTCCGGACCGATGCAAGCGCCTCCCGGAAAGCCGGTCCTTCCTCGATAGGGACGGGCAAATAGTAGATGGGGATGGGCGACAGGTTGCTGGTAAAAGGAAAAGCTTGCCGATCCACATCGTAATCATGCCAGCCAATGGTCATGCCGCTTCCGGACTCGGCCGCCTTTTTAATCTGCGTCCGGAGGAAGAGGAGCGGGAAGTCTTCCATCTTTTTATCGACATAAACTGCGTTGGCGGCAGGATCGGCCTGACGGGCCTCATACTGAGCCTGGGTCTCAAACTCGTCCTTGACGGTGCTGTACAACGCGCGCTGATCCCTTTCCATCATCTCGTAGTCGAACGTTTTGAGCGTACTCAGGTAATAGAGAACCTTGCTTCTGTCCAAGACGAGCGGCTCCATGATGTAACTTCCGTCGGCCCAACGCTTTACACCCCATTTCCCGTCCTGTTTTACAAAGAACATCTTCTTCCCCACATAGTCGTCGTTGATCTTGGTGAACTTCACCAGTTCGGGGTCGTGATTTACAATCTGGATGCTCTCGAAGGCGGGTTCCAGCACCGTTTTGCCTTGCTGGTTCGCAAAGCCGTACAGGCCGTTCTGCTCGAATACATAGCCGTCCTTGGTGAAGGTGACGTCGTCATAAAGGGCAGGCGTTTTGGTGCCGTCGGAGAGCAGCACAAAGTACTTGTCCTCTCCGTCCCGGCGGGCCGATACGCCGTATTCGTCCACATGGATGCTGCCGTGCTCGAAGGGCAGAATCACCTCTCCCTTGGTGTTCACCAGGCCCGCGTTGCCGTCATCGGCTACAGCCCAGGCCCATTTGTTCTTGCCGATGACCGTGCCTACATCTTTGTATTTTACGGGAATGAGGTCCTTGCCGTTGTCGTCGATGATGCCCGCGTGGCCGTTCTTCCAGACGCAGTTTTGCGTGCCGTAGAACTGGATGCTGTCAAACTGCGGCTCGGCCAGGGGCTTGAGGGTGATGGGGCGCTTCCTGATTTCATCGGGCCCGGAGCGGGCTACTTTGTACAGACCCCAGAGGCCGTCTTTCTGCAGCATGAGTTTGTCGGTTTTGAGGGAGAATTCCACATCCTCCGCCGCAAAGGGAGAGATGATGGTGGCGTGCCCCTTGTAGCACATGCTGCCCAGGCCGAATTCATACACCTGCCATTCCTGCTTTTTTTGTCCTTTTTGGGTCTTTGTCTGGCAGGTGATGGCGTAGGCCTTGTTCATGTGCTCGCCCATATATATTTGATCGAACACAGGCTTAAGAATCCAGAAACCGGACGTAGGCTGGGGGTCACTCTTGTGGTTGAAGACATAGGCATTGTGCCAGATGCCCTTCTTGCCGGACTTGGGGTCCCGGAGGACTACGCAGGTGTGGTCATCGTCACTATACCAGTCAGTCTTGAAGGAGATTTGGCCGCCGAAGGCCTCGTTCCGATAGTAGTTGTTATCCCCGCTGCTGTGGTCCATGGCGCTGGTAATGAGGCTGGAGATGGCGCTTCCCAGAACGGCGGCACCCGTGCTGATGGCTGTTGCCGTTACAGAGGAGGAGGAACTGCTGCTGGATCCGGATCCGTTACTCCGGTAATAGGGGCACCAGTTTTCATGCTGCCAGGGATAGGTAATATTGCCCATAGTGATGCCGCAGTGCGGGCAATGCTTTTTGGCCTGCTGGGGATTGCCGGCAGGGTTCACGACGGCCTCACCCCGACTCAGCCCCGCCTGGGCAAAAACGCTTACTGTGGTTAGCAGAGCGACAATAGAGACAAGAATTGTTTTCATAAGTTTCAGTGTTTGACACAAAGGTAAGCCTTCGGAAAAACTCTTTTGTGGCGGAATTCGCCACACTGTGCTGATTTACAAGGTTATTTCCGGAGGAAAACTTATCTTTGCAATGGAATGACATGCCTTGCCTTCATCGTATCTCTGCTCGTAGCTGCGCCGCGGTTCGTCCATTACAACGCCGCGGACGGGCTGCCGTCCAATACGGTTTACGCCATTGCGCAGGGGGCCGATGGTGCCCTGTGGATAGGCACCCGGAACGGCCTGGCCCGCTACGACGGCGCACACTTCCAAAGCTGGAAGGAGTACGGCCGGGTGAATGCGCTCACGGTGGACAAGGCGGGCCGATTGTGGGTAGGAACCACGCAGGGGCTCCGGGTACAAGATGATGGCATTGCCGGCAACATCCGCGCACTGCACACGGACACGGAGGGCTCTGTCTGGGCCACCGTAGGAGATACGCTGCTCCTGAAACTCTCTTACAGGGACGGCATCCGGGAAGAAGCCCGCTGCCCCTACAGGAAGCGGGACTCGGAGGGCGATTACCCCTATTATCAGATCTATGAGGCACAGGACGGAAAGCTGTGGTTAGCCGGCCGGCTGGTCCAAAACCAGTTTGTGAAAGACAGGCAGGCCCCGCACAGTACGCTCACTTTCTGGAATGGCCTGTCGTGCATCGGAAGCTATGCCGAGACCGGCGGGAAGTTCTACGCCTTCGAAGACCAGACCTCTATCCTCTACAACTGCAACGGCAGCCAGTCCATTCCCCTGGGCCGCCTCCCCATTGCCCATGCGCGGCTCCTGACAGACAACAAAGGACAGCTCTGGGCAGCAGGCTCCTACGGCGCAGGGCCCGTGAACACCGAAAAACCGGCAGAGACACCCGTCTATAAAACGCCCTCCACAGAACTCTACTGCCTCTTCGAAGACCGTCAGGGCAACCTTTGGCTGGGTGGGGACAACGGCCTCTCGGTCCTGAGCCCTGCCCTCCAGCAGGTAGAAGTCCTCTCCCGGGACAACGTCACGGCCCTCATGGAAGACCACACCGGGAAGATGTGGATCGGGAAGGCCGATGACCGTGTCTCCAGCCTCTACGAAGACCGGGAAGGCACCGTGTACGTAGGCCTTTGGAACAACACCGGCTGGGAAGTGTGGTTGGGCGGCCGCAAAGCATATAAAGACCGTCTCACCGGTCCGCTCCCCGAGGAGCAGGTAGAAGCCCGGTACCTGGACGGCGCCAACTGGATCTCGGACTTTCTGGAAGACAGCGAGGGCCGCTTCTGGGTAGTCACGTGGGAGGGAGTCGGCCTCAACGAATGGGACCGGAAAGCCCGGAAGAGTTTCCCGCCCCGGTGGCTGAGCCCGTTCCGGTATCCATCGGCCCAAAACGATTCCGTCATCTATCTGAGCTCCCGCCTGGGCAGCCGTCTCATCGAGGACGCCGGGGGAAACCTCGTCTATGCCACCACCGAAGCCGGCCTCAACGTCATTGACCGGGAAACTGGCCTTGTCACCAAGTACTACAGGGGAAACTCCTCCATCCCCGACGACTACGTCACCGACCTCTGTCTTTCCCCGGACGGCGCCATCTGGGCCGCCACCCGAAGCGGGCTCTGGAGCCCTTCCGGCATGCATTTTCTGGACGGCATGCTGGTACAGTCGGTAGAAGCCGATACCAAAGGCCGGCTCTGGGCCGGCACCGAGGACGGACTGTATTTCATTGATACCGACGGCACTACAGGCCGTGTGCCCAAAGAACTGGGCTTTCCTTCAGACCTCTACGGCGAGCACGTCTCCTGCCGGCGGGCCGGCGGCGCCCTCGCCTTCGGAGGCTCGGCCGGAGCCGTCTCCTTCCACCCAGACAGCCTCCTCGCCATCCGGGCGCAGGGGAGCCTGCCGCTGGAAAAGCTCATCCGCCACCGCTACCGCCTCAATGAGGGCG
>DGHE01000153.1:0-325 GCA_002392525.1 Bacteroidales bacterium UBA3856
TCCCGCCCGAGTGGCTTACAACAAGCCCCATTTCGGGTTCGGTGATAAAACCCCAGCCGAAGCCGTAGCCGCCGCCATCCTCATCGGCGCCTGCGATCTCGCCGTTCAGAAGCGGCATCGGGGCGTACATCGCGTTCTGCTCTTCCCGGGTCAGCACCTTCTCCTTGCGGAGCGCCCGGTCCCAGGCGAGCATATCGAAGATGGTGGTGTACAGATAGTCGCAGCCGTTCATCCCGTCGGAGCCGACCACGTATCTCGCGGTCAGCGTAGAGACGTCCGAGGGGACGTAGCTGCCGTCGGCCTCCAGCACCATGTTGCGGGTAAA
>DGHE01000153.1:370-2942 GCA_002392525.1 Bacteroidales bacterium UBA3856
TTGCGGGTAAAGCGGTCGGAGGGTCTCCCGTCCCGGCGGGTGTGGTAAATGCCGCTGTCCTTCATGCCCGCGGGCTCGAAGACCCTCTTCTTCATGAAGTCCTCGAACTTCATGCCGGAGACCTTTTCCACGGCGTTTGCGAGCAGCATGTAGTTGACGTCGGAATACGAAAAGCTCTCGCCCGGAGCGCATGCGGGATCCTCTCCGGCTTCCCGGAGCAGGCGGATGATCTCGCTGTTGGCCGGGATCCGCTTTTCCTCATCAAGAACGGGGCCGACCAGATCCTCAACGTCAAAATCGGGCATGCCGCTCGTGTGGGTCAGAAGATGCCTGATCGTAACGCCTTTGTATGGGTATTCGGGAAAGAGTTCAGTGTATTCTTCGTCAAGGGACAATTTACCCTCCCTGACGAGGAGCATGACTGCAGTCCCCGTGAACATCTTGGTGACGGAAGCCATTTCAAAAATGCTGTCCTCACGCATGGGCAGCGTGTTTTCCGCATCCACCCAGCCGAAAGCGCCTTTGCTTACGATCTCCCCGTTCTCGGCGTAAAGCCATGCGCCGTTGAACGAGCCCTTTTCATAGGCCGAGCGGGCCAGGTTTTCCATTGTTGTTTTCTTATCCATATGAGTTTTCCTCCAGAGCGGCCGTCCCGAAAGCGGAACGGCCGCTTTTGTTCTCATGTATTATTCGATGCCGGTGAGATCGAACTCATCCAGCCACTTCCTGGCGGCCTCGCAGACGCCCTTTAGGCACTCCTCGTCAAAGGGGGTCCGCAGTCCGGCGTGCTTGAGCAGGTCCACAAAGGTGCGGCTGCCGCCCTGCCTGGTGTAGGCCATGTAGTGCTGCCATGCGTTCGCCTCGTCCTCCTGGATCATGGCCCAGAACTCAAGGGAGACCGTCTGGGCCAGGCAGTAGTCGATGTAATAAAACGGACACTCGTAGATGTGGATCTGGCGCTGCCAGCCCTCGCCGTCGGAGAAGAAGGGGATCTCGCCGTCCAGCTTCAGCCAGGGCTGATAGATGCCCAGGAGCTTCTTCCACTCCGCATGGCGCTGCGCGGGCGTCAGCTCCGGATGCGCGTAGACGATATGCTGGAAGTGGTCGACCATCGTCCCGTAGGGCAGGAAGAGCAGCGCGCCGGCCAGGTGGCTGTACTTGAACTTCCTGGCGTCGGAACCGAAGAAGCCCTCCGTGTTCTTCCAGCCGAAGAACTCCATGCTCATGGAGTGCACCTCGCAGGCTTCCGCCGTGGGATCGGCGTACTGGGTGGGGATGCGCTTGCGGTTCATCCAGTAAGCGAAGGCGTGGCCCGCCTCATGTGTGACTACTTCCACATCTCCCTGGGTTCCGTTGAAATTGGCAAAAATGAACGGACGCTCATAGTATTCCAGCGTGCTGCAGTAACCGCCGCCCATTTTCCCCTCCGTGGACAGCACGTCCATCAGTTCCTCATCCAGCATGGTCCGGAAAAACTCGCTGGTCTCAGGGGAAAGCTCGTCGTAGAACTTCCTGCCCTGGGCCAGAATGTCGTCCGGCGTGCCCACGGGACGGGGGTTGCCGCTGCGGAACATCAGCGAGTTGTCCGCGAAGGAGAGTGGGTAGGGCATTCCGTTCCGCCTGGCCTGCGCGCGCATGATGGAATCCGCCAGAGGCACGACGTATGTCTGTACCGCCTCGCGGAACTTCTCAATGTCCTCCTTGGCCCAGCAGTTGCGCTCCATGTTGTAGTAACCCAGCTGGGTATAGCCGTCGTAGCCCAGCTTTCTGCCCATGGCGTCGCGGACCCTGACAAGATCGTCGTAGATCCTGTCCAGCTGGGGCTGATTGTCCTTGTACCACTGGCCTTTGGCCTTCCACGCCGCCAGACGACGCGCGTCGTCGGGATCATCCTGGAACGGCTCCAGCTGGGACAGGGTGTAGACGCCGCCCTCAAAGGGGATCTGCGCCGAGGCAATCAGATTGTCATACTCGTCCACCAGCTCATTTTCCCGCTGCATGTCCTCGATAATGGCGGGGGAGAAGGTCTTGCGCGCGATCTCAATATTCAGAAACAGGAGATTGCCGTACTCGGCCTCAAAATCCTTGCGGAAGGGGGAGATGAGCATCGCTTCCTTCCACTCCTGCTCGTACTCCTCGATCTCCGGGCCGAAGTCGTCCCAGAAATCCTTTTCCTCGTTGTAGAATGCGTCCCGGGTGTCGATGGACTGGCGGATATAGGCCAGAGTCGCCATGGTTTCGGGATCTTTTTCCTTCTCCTGCTTCTCCAGAAAAACCGCACGGGCCTCCTCGTAGCTCTTTGCGGCCTTCAGCCGCCGGGTCCAGCCCTGAAGCTCTGCTTTCAGCGCATCGGGGTCCGGCCTCTTGTAGGTCATTTCAGAAAATTTCATGTTCATCCTCCTCTTATTTTAGATTGCTTGCATCGTTTCTTCACAGCTTTTTGCAGGTGAAATCGTCGTACATCAAACATCCTTCGCCGAAAGTCAACTTGAGCATACCGCCTTTGCGGCTGAACTCGTTCTCTCCGATGGGATAGAGACGGAAGCTCATCTCGTCCCCGTCCTCGTCGATG
>DGHE01000119.1 GCA_002392525.1 Bacteroidales bacterium UBA3856
ATCATGTATTTGATCATCACGTCTTTATACAGAGACGGCAGCTCTTCTATGTAGCCCATGAGGCGGGCATGGACTTCGTCGTTGATAATTTCGTCTTCCGGCGTACAGTCTGTCAGCTGGGCCTGTCCGTCCGGCGATTCACTCGATGCCTTGCTCAGGATGCCCTCCTTTTTCTGGTCTTCCCGCTGGATGCTGCCCAGATGGTCCAGCGCCGTGCGGGTGGCGATGGTCAGCAGCCACGGCCGGAATTCCCGCGTGGTGTCAAACCCCGGCAGGGCGGCAAACGCCTTCTGGAAACTCTCCAGCACTACGTCGTCTACATCGGCCTTCCATTTGAAATAGCCGCTCACACGCCCGCGGACCGCCTTTTCGTACACCTGGTATAGCATGCGGTAGGCCGTCTGGTCGCCGGCGATGGCGCGGTCGATGATTTCTTTTTCCTTATTCTCCATAGATTCTTCGCTTCGCTCAGAATGACAGTCAATCAATGAGCCTCCAGCCAGTTGGCTCCGGCGCTGCATTCCACCGTGAGCGGGACCGACAGTTTGATAACATTTTCCATGACGTCCTTTACCAGCGCCTTGAGGGCGGGCACTTCCTCGGGAAGGGCGTCGAACACCAGTTCATCGTGAATCTGCAGCACCATGCGGCTGCGAAGGCCCTCCTCCTTCAGGCGCGCTGCTACGCCGATCATCGCCAGTTTGATGATATCGGCCGATGTCCCCTGGATGGGGGCGTTTACCGCGTTTCGCTCGGCCAGCGCGCGGACGTTGGCGTTGTGCGCTTCGATGTCGGGCAGATACCTCCGCCGGCCGAAGAGCGTCTCCACATAGCCGTTCTCCCGCGCGAAGGAAATGCTGTCGTCGATGAACGAACGGATGGCCGGGAACGACGCGAAGTATCCGTCGATGAGCTCCTTGGCGGCGGAACGCGACAGATGCAGCCGCTGCGCCAGGCCAAACGATGAAATGCCGTACATGATGCCGAAGTTGGCTGTCTTGGCCATCGAGCGCTGTTCCCGCGTAACTTCAGAAACGGGTATGCCGAAGATCTTGGCGGCCGTGGCGGCATGCACGTCCACTCCGTCCCGGAAGGCCTGGATGAGGTGCGCATCGCAGCTGAGGTGCGCCATGATGCGCAGTTCAATCTGGGAGTAGTCGGCCGACACGATGACGCCCTCCGGCGTGCCCGGCACGAAGGCCTTTCGGATTTCCTTGCCGCGCTCGGTGCGGACGGGGATGTTCTGCAGGTTGGGGTTGGAACTGGAAAGCCGGCCGGTGGCCGTAAGAGCCTGATTGAAGGTAGTGTGTACGCGCCCGTCCACCTGGGAAATATAACCGGGAAAAGGCTCGATATAAGTGGAAAGCAGCTTTTTCACCGCCCTGAACTCCAGGATTTCGTTCACGATGGGATGGCGGTCGGCGATGGCCACAAGCGTAGCTTCGTCGGTGGAATACTGCGTTTTGCTGCCGGTCTTTTTGGCTTTCGGGTCCAGCTGCAGTTTGTCAAACAGCACCTCGCCCACCTGCCGGGGGGAGGAAATGTTGAGCTGGGGGTCATCGGCCAGCTCGCGGATGAGCGTCTCGCGCTCCGTAAGCTCTTTGCGAAGGCCATCGGCAAATACCCTGAGCTGCGCCATATCAACCTTGACGCCGTCCCGTTCCATTTGCAGAAGCACTTTGGCTAGCGGCTCCTCCATGCGGTCGTAGAAGTCCGGGAGGTTTTCCCGCAGTTTGTCTCCCAGCGGGATGAGGACTGCGGCTTCCATCAGGCGCGAGGAGTTGCTTTCCTCGGGCATGTCGTCAAACAGGGAACCGGTAATGACAGGGGCCGATGTATCTTCCAGCGCTACGCCCAGGTATGTCTGCGCCAGGGCGGCGAGGTCGTGGCTGCGCTCGGGGTTGATGACATAGTGCATGAGCTCGATGTCGTTCCATTGTCCCTGCAGGCCGATGCCCTCGGCCGCCAGCTGCCTCGCCATTTTCTTGAGGTCGACGCCGTATTTCGCGACAGCGGCATCCTCCAGCAGATCCTTCGCTTCGCTCAGGATGACAGTGGCTACTTTTTCTCCGGAAGCCAGAATGAGCTGGGAACCGGTCATCACCAGTCCCACTTTCCCGCTGTTTTTTGCCGCAGCAAGGACTTCTGCCGGGGAGACTGGTATTGCCTTCGGGGCATCGGCCTTCATTTTTGTCTCTTCTGCCGTACTGGCCCCTGCGGGTAAATACTTCTTCAAAGAAGTGAATTCATATTCCCGGAACAGCTCGGCGAGGCGCGGGGAAAACTTTCCGGTGTAGCGCATGTCTTCCAGGGTTGCGGGAAGCTGCATGTCGGTCTTGATGGTGACAAGGGCCTTGGAAAGGGCCATGTGCGGCTGCGCCTCGGTGAACATGGCCTGCTGCTTGGGCGTGAGTTCTGTGAGGTGCGCATAGATGTTTTCCAGCGTTCCATATTTGGCAATGAGCTTGGCGGCGCCCACTTCTCCCACTCCTTTGACACCGGGAACGTTGTCGGCGGCGTCTCCGCAGATGGCCAGCATGTCAATGACCTGCGCGGGATTTGCAATGCCCCATTTTTCGCACAGGGCGGCGGTGTCTACCAGCTCGTTGTCGGAGCCGCCCTTGCCGGGCTTGAGCTGGAAAACGTGCTTTCCGATGAGCTGTCCGTAGTCCTTGTCCGGGGTGACCATGTAAACGTCGAGGCTCTCCGATGAGTACTGCGTGGCCGCACTGCCCAGGACGTCGTCGGCTTCAAACCCGGGCACCATCATGACAGGAATGTTCATGGCCTTCACCAGCTCCGTGAGGGGCTCCAGCGCATCGATGACAAGCTGCGGGGTAGGGGGACGCGTACCCTTGTAGGCAGGGTACATTTCATTACGGAAGGTACCGCCCGGCGGGTCGAACGCCACGGCGATGTGAGTGGGCTTCTCCCGTTCAATGAGTTCCAGGAGGTATTTCGTGAATCCGAAGAGGATGGACATGTCCGCCCCCTTGGAATTGATCATCGGCCTTCGAAGGAATGCGTAGTACATCTTGAATACCAGCGCATGCCCGTCTATGAGGAATAGTTTGTCCATAACCTTCAAAGTTACGAAATATTTCTCAATTCCACGCCTTCGCCCTTTTCCCGGACTCTTCGCCCTTTTCCCGGACTCTTCTCCGGGCCGCCTTAGGAACTTAAGCGGAATTTGCGGCAAATCCTGCTTTAGATCGTCAGCACTGACGAACAAAAGCGTAATTCCCGGCAAATCCTGCTTAAGATCGTAAACGGCGTCTGTTGTAGTTTCGGGCAAATTGAGTATCTTTGCGACTCAAGGTTAGTTAAGTTATGAAAGAAATCTATTTTGCCGGCGGCTGTTTCTGGGGCGTCGAGCATTTTTTCAAAGGAGTGGACGGTGTGGCCGAGGCCATGCCCGGTTATGCCAACGGCAATACCGAAAATCCCACTTATAAGGAAGTCTATACAGATACCACGGGTTTTGCCGAGACCGTGCGGGTGCGTTACAATCCGGAGCGTGTTAGCCTGGATTTCCTCACGCGCATGTTCTTTACAGTGACCGACCCCCTCACGCTCAACCGCCAGGGACACGACGAAGGCACCCGCTACCGCAGCGGCGTGTTCTATGTGAACGAGGAAGACCGCCCCGTGATTGAGACCGTGTTCCAGGAGGTGTCGGCCAAACTGGGTGTTCCGCTGGTTACCCAGCTGGAGCCGCTGAGGAACTTCTATCCGGCCGAGGAATACCACCAGAACTACCTGGACAAGAACCCCGAAGGCTACTGCCACCTGTCCCTGAAGACCTTCACCTACCTGCGCCTGTACCAGGATGCCAAACTGTATCTGGGTGATGAAACCGATACCGTGGCCCGCATGGCCAACCTGGCGGCCCTTATCGCTAAGAAGATGCACTTTTTCTGGACGGGCTTCTACCGAGTCATGGACGGGCAGCTGGTGCTGGGACCGTTCCAAGGAACGGCGGCGTGTTTCCGCATCGGCTTTGGAAAGGGCGTGTGCGGCACGGCCTGGAAGGAAAAGAAGACCATCGTAGTCCCGGATGTAGAGGAGTTCCCCGGCCACATTGCCTGCAGCAGTGAATCCAAATCGGAGATTGTGGTGCCGGTGTTTGACAAGAAAGGCGACGTAACGGCTGTCCTTGACATTGACGACAACCAGTACGCCACCTTCGATAACACGGACGCCGCCTGGCTGGAATGGCTGGCGGCGCTCGTCTAAGGATTACTCCATCAGTTTCTTGTACTTGAAGCGCTTGGGCTCCGTATCTCCCAGGCGCATTTTTCTGTTCTCCTCGTACTCCTGGTAATTGCCTTCGAAGAACACCACCTTTCCTTCACCTTCGTAGGCGAGGATGTGCGTGGCAATACGGTCCAGGAACCAGC
>DGHE01000156.1 GCA_002392525.1 Bacteroidales bacterium UBA3856
CCGTACCGCCCGCGAATGGCTGGAAATGAGCGATGAACCCTCCGAGCTCCGCTCCCTGGACAAGATCACTTCCAAGGATGTGTACGACGCTGCCAAGGACGGTGACAAGCTGGCCCTCAAGATCTTCGACTTTACCGGTCGTATCCTCGGAGAGAAACTGGCCGACTTCATTGAGTTCTCCGCTCCGGAGGCCATCGTGCTTTTCGGCGGCCTGGCCCGCTCCAAGGAATTCCTCACCGAGCCCATCCTCAAGGCAATGAACGAGAACGTTCTGCCTCTGTGGAGAGACAAAGTGAAGCTGGTGTACTCGCAGCTCAAAGAATCTGACGCTGCCATTCTGGGTGCATCGGCCCTCGCCTGGGAACTTTAATTGAATGCAATGAGAATAGGATTTACCGCCCTTCTGGCTATTGCCACCAGCCTGCTTGTCGGATGCTCTTCCGGCAAAGATGCAGCCATAGAGAAGCAGCTTCAGCAAATGACGCTGCAGGAGAAAGTCGGACAGATGTTCATCATCCGTCCCGAAGCCCTGGATCCGGAGGCTTACTACAATTCTCCCACAGACCTCAAGACCATCAGCCTTCAGGCCGTGAACGAGCGCATGCGGGAAACCGCGGCCAAATATCCCATGGGCGGTATTATCTTGTTTTCCAACAACATCAAAGACCCTGCTCAGCTCCATGCATTCGTGGGGGATCTCAAGGCCATGCCTTCACATCCTCTCCTTTGCATTGACGAGGAGGGCGGTATCGTGGCGCGCCTTGCCAACAACAAGGCGTTCCATCTTCCCAAATTCGCCAACATGACGCAGCTGGCAGCCTCCGGCAAAACAAAAGACGTGACGGAGGCCGCCTCTGCGATCGGCGAATATCTGGCCCAGTATGGATTTGACATCGATTTTGCTCCCGTCGCCGACGTCAACACCAACCCCCGCAACATCGTCATCGGCCCGCGTGCCTTCTCCACAGATCCTGACATTGCTGCCACCATGGTGAAAGCCTATCTCAAGGGTCTGCAGAAAAATGGCGTGCTGGGCTGCCTCAAGCATTTCCCCGGCCATGGAGACACCACGGCCGATTCTCACTTCGGTTATGCCATGTCCCGCAAGAGTTGGGACGAAATCCGGAACTGTGAGATGATTCCTTTCAAGGCGGGCATCAATGCCGGTGCACAACTGGTCATGACCGCCCACATCTCCCTTCCCAACGTGACGGGGTCCAATACACCGTCTACGCTTTCTTCCCTGGTCCTTCAGGACAAGCTCAGGGGAGAACTGGGCTTTGACGGGGTTATTATTACCGACGCCATGGAAATGGGCGCTATCATTCGTCAGTATCCGGTAGAAGATGCCTGCATAGCCGCTATCAAGGCCGGTGTGGACGTCCTGCTGTGCGTCCGAGAATATCCTCGTGTGTTCGACAGCGTAGTGGCTGCCGTTCATCGTGGGGAAATTTCTGAATCCCGTATCGACGAAAGCGTGCGCCGCATTCTGAAGCTGCGCCAGACCTCCCGTAAGAATTAAGCTTCCTCTTTCGGAATTGTCAGCATGAAGCGGGCGCCTTCGGTGTACTGCGTGTCAAGCCATACTTTTCCGCCCAGGCTGCTGGCCATCATGCGGCAGATACTAAGGCCAAGGCCTGTGCCCTGTTTGCTGGAATCCAGTTTGACAAAGCGCTCGAAGATGCTTTCTGCTTTGTCTGGAGGCACTCCCGGGCCTGTATCGGCCACCGAGAAGGTGATGTAGCCTGGATTCTCAATAAGGGAACTCGCAATGACAATAGTCCCGCTTGCGGTGTGTTTGATGGCATTGGTGAGGAAATTGATGAGAATCTGCTGCACACGCATTCCGTCTGTAATATAGTAGGTGCCATCTTCAATGCCGGGCCGCTCAATGATGGTTACTCCGCTGGTAAGGCGGCCTTCTACGGTTTTGATGGCCTGGCGCACCGTCTGGTTCAGGTCTGTAGCGACCATGCTGACGGTGTAGTGACCTCTTTCCATGTCGGAGAGGCTCAGGATATCGTTGATCATCATGGTAAGCAGCTGCGAGCTGTTTATGATGTGCGCCAGATACTCCTGCTTCTCTTCCTCTGAAATGGTGCCTTCTGGCATACCCAACAGTTGAGAAAAGCCGATGATGGAATTGAGTGGAGTCCTTATCTCATGGCTCATGTTTTGGATGAAGGCGGTCTTCATCTGGTTGGCGTCCTCGGCGATGTCACGGGCTTTCTGCAGGCGGTGCATGCTTCGTACCAGCGTGAGAATGAGGAAGATGCCAAGACCCAGCAGGAACACGAAGGCAAAAATAAGAATCTGGCGCTTATACATTTGCCAGAAGCTGGCCGGGCCGCCGTAAACATTTGCATTGGCGGGGATGAGCTCCGTGTCAAGCCCGAACCGTTTCATGGCGTGGTAGTTGAGCGTAGGTGAACCTGCTTCCAGGTAAATAAACGGCATGGTGTCGGGCCTTATGCCATGGTTGAGTACATCCAGTACATACTGCCGCAGGATAATGTTGTATTCCTGGGCCGAATAGCTATAGTATCCCACCACATTGGGATGCTTGGCCAGGTCGCTGGCAAACATGGTATAGACCGGAGCCAGCGACTCAATGAGAGAAACCGTGTTGTGCCGCGTAGAGACCGTTTCCAGATATCCGTCACGCGTGAGCCAGGAACCGAAGAAAACGGCCGTTTGCGGGCTGTTCTCCCGTTCCAGGATGGAGAGAAGACGGTCGGTAGTGGTATTGACAGATGAGATGGCCCTGTATTCGATGTCGGGGTGGTTCATCTGAAGGTAGCGCTCCAGGCGCCACTGCCGCTCCTTGCACATATAGTTTTCTCCGGCCACGAAGATAATCTTGTTCAGATCCGGTTGTACGTCCAGCATCATCTCTACCGTACGGCGGATCATGGGAGGAGCGCTGATGAGCGTCACATTGGCGCCCTGGTTTCGTAGAAGCGTGATAGAATGCCTTCGGGCCAGTGGATTGCCTTGCCCCAGAAGGGTATACTCGGTATCACAGTAGTAGTCCTGCTCTCCGGTCAGGATAATGGGAATATCGGGCCATTTGTCCTCAATGACCTGGGTAAAGTTGAAGGCGCTGCCTCCCAGAATGATTACCAGCCGGGGCGGCGTGACGCGTGCATTCAGAACACTGTCTACATTCTGCTCCAGTTCCGCCACACTCTGGTGCGAGAGCAACTGCAAGTGGTGCAGGCTCACTTTGAGGTCTGGCCTTTCCCGCTTGATCTCATTGATGGGGAACAGCATCTGCTGCGCCCACTCGCTGGACTCCGTGTGGGATGAGAGGACGAAAATGTCTTCACGTTCGTGCTCACTGCGTCTCTGCGCCGACAATGTGGCCGGTATCAGCATGAAAAGTGCAATGAGGAGGCTTAGGCTAAGTCTATGATGCATAACTAAATGGTCTTCCCGCAAAGATAGTAACTTTCCCGCAAAAATGATATAATTCCGCCCTGCCCTGCTGTCAATTTCCCCTATCACTCGAAAGCCCCGTAACTAACTGACTAACAGTCGCAAAGGAAAATCTCTTTAGGCTGCTCAGCCTAAAGAGAAAACTGTAATCGGGCGGTAGTCAGTTAGTTATGGCCGATGCGCCGACGCTCTCCCTCATCCACTTCGGAGTCCTATCGCTCCCGGCAGACCTTGCACTCGGAGTCGCGGGTGCAAAAAAAGCGCCCCGGCAAAACCGAGGCGTTTGGAGAGCGCTGATCCGGTTTAGATTCTGCCGGCCTCGGCCTCTTTCACCATTTCTTCATCGGCCGATACGTAAATTTCCACGCGGCGGTTCTGGGCACGGCCCTCGGCGGTGGCGTTATCGGCGACGGGGAAGTCGAAGGAAAGGCCGTCGGCCACGATGCGGTCTG
>DGHE01000193.1 GCA_002392525.1 Bacteroidales bacterium UBA3856
CGGAGAACTTGTACTTCTGGCCGTAGCTGATGGAGAAATCCTTCACCTGACGGCGCTTTTCTTCCTCGATGAGCCTGCCAAACTCCTCCGGATTGGCGTAGGGAATCATGTTGGAGCCAATGTGGATGAACTTTACCTTGTCCAGGAACTCATCCACCGTCTCCGTCACGGTGTCTACGGGCACATCCGAAGCGTTGATAATGGTAGTGGCGCTCTGGTCTTCGTCACCGGAGGCCGACGGCATTACGAACAGGGTTTCCACGCCATTGTAGGCGAGACCCTTCACGATGCCTTCGCAGGCCGTACCCAGACCGCCTGCAATATGGGGAGGGAACTCCCAGCCGAACATTAATACTCGCATAGACTAGTCCTCCCTGAATTTTTTGATAAGCCAGTTAATATTGAGAAGGGCGGCGGTGGTCATGGCCGATGACACGGCTCCATGCGGCTCGTGGGGCGGGTCTCCGTCGTAGAGTTCGGAGAAGGCGCCGACGCCGTGCTTGGAGAGGTCTTCATAGAAGCCCTCGGTGAGCCACTCGGCCCGGCGCACGAAGGCGCTGCCCATCATATTGAAGCTGATGTAGCAGAACTGGGCCAGGAGGAAAGGCCAGGCGCAGCCGTTCATGTAAGCCTCGTCACGCTCCAGCTGATTTCCCTCATACACGCCCTTGTAGCGGACGTCACGGGGGCTCAGGGTGCGAATACCGCGACGGGTGACCAGTTCTGCGTTCACGATGCGCATGACTTCGCTCACCACTTCGTCGTCCACGCAGCGGTAGTCGGTGGAAACGGCCCAGAGCTGGTTGGGACGAAGCTCCATATGCTGGCCGCCGTTATCCACGTAGTCTGCGAGGAAGCCCAGTTCTGCATTCCAGAACATGGGCTGGAAATGCTTCTCAATGAGTTCCTTGATGGGGGTCCACTTCTTCGAGAAAGCGCTCCCCTTCTTCTCGTGGGCCAGGGCAAAGCAGATGGCGTTGTACCACATGGCGTTGGTCTCTACCTGATAGCCGGCCCGCTCGGTGACCGCGCGCCCGCCTATGTAGGCGTTCATCCAAGTAAGGGCCACGCCGTCCATCTGGGCCCACAGAAGGCCGTTCGGCTGCATGGAAACCTCCTGGCGGATACCGGGCAGATAGCTTTCCAGAATTTTCTTGAGGACGGGACCGTATTTGTCCCACACATACTTGTCTTTGGCTCCCCAGGCAATGTACTGCTGCAGGGTAATGGCGAGGTAAAGCGGGCTCTCCACCTGCGTGGTGCGGCGGGTGAGGCGCTCCGCGTTGTCTTCGATGAGGTTGTCCAGAATCTCTTCAAACTCCTTAGCGTCGTTCCGGGCATAGAGCGTGAGGCCTGCCACGGAGCCCAGCGTCTCCCTCAGGAGACCCGTATAGAGCCAGCAGTAACCCGCCACGATGCGCTTGCGGCCGCCGTCTTCCCGGATGAGGGAATTTGCCTGGCGCACCAGTTGGTCGTGGAAGGAAGTGATGGGGCCGATTTTTTTCACCGTGGAGGTGAAACGGCGCTTGAGCGTAGATGCATTGACAGGATCTCCGGCGGCAGCAGAGAATACCAGTGTATCTCCACTTTGCATTTCCACCTCGAAGGAACCGGGCACCCAGAGGTCTTCGCGGCAGTCGAAGCCGCGCCGCATTTCGTCGGAATAGGTTACGCCCTTGTACCAGACCGGATTATGCCGGTAACTGGAGGCCGATGCGCTCAGCTGCAGGTTCAGGCTGGGAAACCCTTCGTACATGCAGAAAGCGGCGCCGTTCTGGACCGGGACGAAATCCGTGCGGGCTGCACTATTCTCACTGGTAAGGGCATGGAAGTTACGGAAGGCCAGGAAAGGTTTGAGTTCCAGTTTGACCTTGGCCGGAGCCTTCACCAGCTCGTACTGGATGAGCACCTGGTTTTCATCCGGGCTCAGGGCGATGCTCTTTCGGAAGACGATCTCTCCAATCTTGTAAGTAACGCAGGGTACGGGGTCTGCATCGAAGTCCACGATGTACTTGTGTCCACGCGGCTCATAAATATCTCCGTAACAGTGGATACCCAGATTGAAGCGCTTTCCGCGAAGGGTAAGGCTCTCGTCCAGCGAGCTCAGGAGCACGTGCCGGAATCCTTCAAAAGCCGCTACCGGAACAGCCAGGAGGGCATGGTAGCGCCGCGTATTGCACGTTGCGATGGTTGTGTCGCAATACGCACCCGTCTTGTTGGCCAGCACAATCTCCCGGCTCAGACTGTACGAGAGATTGACCAGCTCAGACTTGTTGAATTTCAAAAAAGCCATAGCTATTATTTTATACTTGCTTCAAAACTAATGCGGTCCGGGCCGGAAGATACAGCTTGAGCGTATGGTCGTAGGCCTGGTTTCCGTTAGGGCATCTCTCAGGGAGCGCTACATGATGCTCTACAGAACTAAGGCGGCCAAAACCGTCAAATTCCGGCTGGTCGCTGTCAAGAACATTCACATAGTCTCCCGCCGGGGCCGAAAATCCGTAGTCGGTAAACGAACCCGAAGGCGAGAAATTCAGCGCAAAGATACAGTTTTTCCGCATGAAAACCAATATTTTCTTCTCCTCGTCGGCCACCAGAATCTCCGGGCGGGCGGCGAGCAGTCTTTCTTTCCGGATCAGGTGCACCATGGCCTCGTCGAAGTTACGGAGGTCTCCATAGCGGAGCTCCGGATTGTCTTCCAGCGACCACTGGCGGCGGGCATACTTGAACGACCAGCCGTTCCCTTCACGGGGAAAGTCTATCCACTCGGGATGGCCGAATTCATTGCCCATGAAGTTAAGGTAACCGTCTCCTGCGGTGGCGGCCGTTACCAGGCGGATCATCTTGTGAAGGGCAATACCGCGGTCCACGATGCCGCTTTGCGAGCCCTTGTCCATGGAAAAGTACATTTCCTTGTCCATGAGGCGGAAGATGATGGTCTTGTCTCCCACGAGGGCCTGGTCGTGGCATTCGGCATAGGAGATGGTCT
>DGHE01000203.1:0-18569 GCA_002392525.1 Bacteroidales bacterium UBA3856
CGCCAGGAACCCGCCTACAACGACGAAGCCGGTTACAAGCGACTTTCCTTCATCGACGGCTTTCGTCTTCGCTACCGCAGCGAGAAATACACCCTGGACGCCACTGCTTCGGCCCAGCTCCTCTTGGACGACATGCACATGGACCAGGACTACACGCCGGCCTCCATCTTCACCCTCGAGCAGCGCCAGCGCAGCGCCGCCCTTACGGCAGAGGCCATCCTCCGAAACACCGTCAGCGACAACTGGCACCCTTCCACCGGCCTTTTCGCCTTCTATAAGTTCAACAATCTGTTCGCCCCCGTCACCTTTAAACGCGATGGTATCCAGACCCTCATGCTGGACAACGCCAACAAGAACATTCCCAAGGACATCGGCTATCTGGAGATCAACGACAACAACATGCCCGTGAACTCGGACTTTCTTATCGGCACCTGGAACGTGGCCTTTTTCCATGAGTCCGTCTTTGAACTGGATAAGTGGATTCTCACGGCCGGCCTGCGCCTGGACTACGAAGGCGCCCGCATGGACTACGACTGCCTGGCCCGGCTGCACTACCGCTTTGTGCCCACCATGACCGCCGACAAGCCCCTGGACGTTCCCTACAAAGGCGTTATCAACCACGGAAGGGTTGTGCTGCTGCCAAAGGCATCGGCCCTCTTCAACGCCTCCGACCACCTGAAACTCTACGCCACCGTAAGCAAGGGCTACCGCGCCGGCGGATTCAACACCCAGATCTTCTCCGATATTCTCCAGAACATTACCATGACCGCCCTCATGAAAGACCTGGGCGTGTACTTGGACCGTCCCGCCGTGCGGGTAAATGCCGGCAACACAGAATATGCACCCGAAGAAGCCTGGAACTTCGAAACCGGTTTCCGCTACCATAAAGGCGACTTCAGGGCCAGCGCCGCCCTCTATGCCCTTACCGTGAAAAACCAGCAGCTTACGGCCTTCCCTCCCGGAAAAAGCACCGGCCGCATGATGGTGAACGCCGCCCGCAGCCGCAGCCTCGGTGCCGAGGCCGAGCTCTCCTGGACACCCGGCAACTGGAATTTCAGCGCAACCTACTCCTTCACCGACGCCCGTTTCGTGAGTTACAACGACGGCAACGAAACCTACGACGGCAACCGTATCCCTTACGTTCCGGCCCATACGCTCTACATCAACGCCGGTTACGACTGGATGCTCACGAGCAGCGCTACGCTTAAACTGAACACATCCCTCCAGGGCACCGGTCCCTTTGCCTGGAACGAAGCAAACACCCTCGAGGAGCCTTTCACCCTGCGCTGGAACGTCCGGGCCGCTTTGGAACTATCCCGCAAATGGGAGATTTCCTTAAGAGGAGAAAACCTTATGAACACCTCATCCAACGTCTTTTACTTCAAGTCCATGGGCAACGAGTTCCTTGCAGCAGGCAAGCCACTCACCCTTATGGCAGGAATCACTTATTACTTAACAAATATTTAAATCATGCAGTTCAAACACATGCTCATGGCCCTGGCCGCACTTGTCGCCATCGGCTGCCACAAAAACAACCCCGAAGAAACAGCGGGCCCCAAGGAAGGCTCCTACGTGGGAACCGTCACCGTGAACTCCACCAGCGGAGATGTCTTTGACAACGAGAATATCGAGGTATCTTTCACCCCTTCCGAGGACGGCAAAACGGCCACCCTGGTAATGTACCAGATCAAGTTCACCCCCAGAATGCCCATGACGCTGGACGTCACCATCCCCGACGTGAACATTTCCGCCGAAGGCGAGGACATCAAGCTCGTGTGCGCAGAGGTAGTTCCCCTGGCCATGGGTGGTCCCTTTCCCAACTACACTGTGACCAACCTCATCGGTAAAATTTCCGGCGACAATCTCACCTTCTCCCTGAACTTTGGTGCCACGCCTGCTTCCTTCAGCGGAAGCATCAAAATATAAGGACCGCAAGAGCGGCCAGAAAAAATGCGGTTATGCGTTTCATAGTCGTTTTAAATGGCAGGGGAAATATAAGAATAATTTTTGTACCTTTGCACCCGCGATGAATACCATTTGGATTGTACTCCCCATTCTTACCTTACTGATGTTCGACCTGGGCCTCAGCCTCCGGCTCGAAGATTTCTCCAAAGTCGTCCGTCATCCCTGGCCCATTGCCGTCGCCCTTGCAGGGCAGCTCGTCCTGCTTCCCGCCATTGCGCTGGGCCTCGCCTTCCTTTTCCATCTTCCACCGGTGTTTTTCATCGGCCTGGTGCTCATTGCCTGCTGCCCCGGCGGCAGTTCCTCCAACGTATTCTCAAAACTGGCCGGAGGAGACGTAGCCCTTTCCGTGACCCTCACCGCCCTCAGCAGCGTCATCACGCTCTTCACCATTCCCTTCGTCATGACCTGGGCCACACAGCTGGTGGGTGAGAGCGTAGGCATCACGCTTCCCGTGGGCAATCTCATCAAACAAAACCTGGTGCTCATGCTGCTGCCCGTACTCCTGGGCCTGGGCATGCACTACGCCTGGCCCGTTGCCGCCGCGAAAACCGACAAAGTTCTTGGCAAGCTGGCCTTCCCGCTCCTTCTTACGCTCATTACCGTCTTCTATATCCAGCACCATCGCACCATTCTGGAGAACATCGGCACGCTGGGACTCAGCGTCACCGCCCTTATCCTCATTGCAATCGGCTGCTCATCCCTGCTGTCCCGTCTGGTGAAAAGCAACGCGCAGCAGCGTCGTACCGTAGTTATCGAGGTGGGCATGCAAAACGCCGCCCAGGCCATTGCCATTGCCTCCAGTCCGCTCATCTTCGCCAGCGAGGAAATGGCCATTCCCGCCATCCTCTACTCGCTCATGATGAATATCGTGCTGCTGATCTACGTATTTATTGTAAGGAAAAAATAATGTTGCAGAACTTCCTCATAGCACTGGCTCTTGCCATGGACTGCTTCGCCGTGTCTGTGGTTTGTGCCGTTATCCTTCGCCGGAGTGCCACGGGGGTTATGCTGCGCCTTGCCTTCCTGTTTGGTCTCTTTCAAGCCCTGATGCCGCTGGTGGGCTGGGCACTTACCAGCACGCTCCAGGAAGGCATTAAGGCATACGACCACTGGCTGGCATTTGGAATGCTGGCGCTTATCGGTGGTAAAATGATTTGGGACTCTTTCAAAGAGGAGGAAGAAGCCACCATCAAGCCCGAGACCTGGTCCACGGCCCTTTTGCTGGCCGTGGCCACCAGTATCGACGCCCTCGCCGTGGGTATCACCTACGCCTGTACGGGGTATTCGCGCATCGGCAGCCTCACCGCTCCGCTGTGCATCATCGGGCTGGTGTCCTTCCTTATGAGCATCCTGGGGTACAGGCTGGGTGCCCGCTTTGGAGAGGCGGTGAACCGGAGGATGCGCCCCGAGCTTCTTGGGGGCATCATCCTCATTGCCATCGGCCTGCGCATTCTGGCAGAGCACCTGGGCTTTATATCTTAAAGAGCATTCCGCCGATATTGTCGCGTGCGGCCCCGGTCACCGATTTCAGGCACGAGGGCTCCCCAATCATATACAGCACGCCCAGGAAGGCAAAGATGAGCGCCTCCTTGTATTCGATGATGGCGGGCTCGGGAATTACGATGTCGCAGCCGCTCAGCGCCCGCATACGCTCGATGAGGAACTTGTTGTAGGCGCCGCCGCCCGTTACGAGGAGGCTCTTCCCAGGGGCAGTCACCCGCGCAAGCTGCTGCGCACAGTGCTCGTAATACGTCCGGAGCGTATCCTCCAGGGAAAGACCGGCGGCATCCAGGAGCGGGAATACGTATTTCTCCACCCATTCGCGGCCCAGTGATTTGGGATAGGGCCGATGGTAGTAGTCCAGCGCGTTCAACGCAGCCAGCAGCGCCCCGTCAACGTGTCCCTTTGCGGCAATTTCGCCGTCGCGGTCCATTTCCAGGCCGATGGAGCGGGTAAAACGGTTGATCACATAGTTCACCGGCGAGATGTCGAAGGCGATGCGCTTTTCCCCGTCCCGGAAGGAGATGTTGGAGAAACCGCCGATATTGAGGCAGTAGTCATACTGGCCGAAAAGCAGGTTATCCCCCACGGGCACGAGCGGTGCGCCCTGCCCGCCCAGCATGATATCCAGGCGGCGGAAGTCCGACACGGTGGGCACTCCCGTCACAGCGGCGATGGCGGCGCCATCCCCTATCTGGTACATCACCTTCTTCTGTGGCTCGTGGAACACGGTGCTGCCATGAGAGGCGATGATGTCCGGTTTTACGCCAAACTCTTTCATGAAATCGTTCACCCGTTCTCCCAGGAACTGGCCGTAGGCGCTGTGGAACGTGACAAACTCCAGGGCGCTCATCTTCTGGACATCTGCGCCCAGCGTCTTTTTGAGCGTGGCAGGATAGTCGTACCCGCGGGCGCAGTCAATATGGAAAGACCACTGTCCGTCCTTACGGTCAAAGGTGGCGCAGCAAACGTCCAGGCCGTCTACGGAGGTTCCGGACATGAGTCCTATACACTGGATAGGGAGCTGGGGATTTTGAATATTCATTACTATCTATACAATATTTTCGTAAATTTATATAAAATTCGGGATAAAAACGTAAATTTGTACGATTATTATCACCTGCACCAATGAAACACTTAACCACTAAATTCCTTACGCTGGCAGCCTTGTCTGCACTAACTGTCTCCTGCGGGAGCAACACTGCCAAAACCAAAATCGACCCGGACCTCATTGAAAATCAGCTCAAAGAAATGACCCTGAGAGAGAAAGTGGGCCAACTTTTCTGCGTGCGTCCGGAGGCCTTCGACGTAGCCCTGGAATGGGATACATACAGCAAAATCGCTTCCTACGAACTGCAGGAAGTAAACGAGCAAATGGTAAAAGTCAATGCGGAATACCCCGCAGGCGGCATCATCCTGTTTGCCCATAATATCAAGGACGAGCCCCAGCTGGCTGCGTTCTTAGAAAAGCTCAAGGCTTTTAACGGAGACCCTCTCTTCTATATAGACGAAGAAGGCGGCCGCGTCGCGCGCATCGGAAACAACGAGCATTTCCCGGTGGAGAAGTTTCCCCCCATGGGAGAAATCGGCAAGACCGGTGACGCAAAGAATGCCCTCCGCGCGGGCAAGGTCATCGGCGAATATCTCCATCGCTATGGATTTGACGTAGACCTGGCACCTGTGGCCGATGTAAACACCAACCCTAAAAATCCTGTCATCGGCCCCCGTGCCTTTTCCGAAGACCCTCAGCTGGCCGCCAAGATGGTCACTGCGTTCCTGAAGGGCCTGGACGAGTCCGGCGTAGCAGGCTGTGTCAAGCACTTCCCCGGTCATGGAGACACCCAGACCGACAGCCACTTTGGCTATGCCCAGACCACCAAGACGTGGGAGGAGATGCTTTCCTGCGAGATGGTCACTTTCAAGGCTGCCATCAAAGCCGGCGTTCCCATGATCATGACGGCCCATATTGGAACGCCCGCCATTACCGGAGATGAAACGCCTGCTACCCTGAGCCCCGTCATTCTTACGGACAAGCTGCGTAACGAGCTGGGTTACAAGGGCATCATCATTACCGACGGCATGGCCATGGGCGCCATCACCCGCCAGTACTCCAGTGGAGAGGCCGCTGTCCTGAGCCTCCAGGCCGGAGCCGACATCATCCTGGGTCCCAAGAACTTCATCGAAGCATTTGACGCCGTTGTCAAAGCCGTGGAAGAAGGAGCCATCTCCGAAGAGCGCATTGACCAGAGCGTCCGCCGCATCCTCACCCTCAAAGCCCGTTTCCGTGAATAAGACCATGAAAAAAATCCGTATTTTCCTTATGGCCCTCTGCGGCCTCACCGCCCTTTCCTGCGGCGCCCGTGAAGAGGGCCGCGTGGTACTGGGAGACGAACAGTTCAGCGAATACCTGCCCCTCCTGGAAGGCCAGCGGGTAGCCATCTTCTCCAACCAGACCGGCCTTGTGGGCGGCGGAGAGGAGCACGTGCTGGACGCCCTCATTGCCAAAGGAGTCAACGTCACCGCCATTTTCTCGCCGGAGCACGGCTTCCGGGACCTGGCCGATGACGGTTCCCATGTAGGTGACAGCGTGGAGCCGCTTACCGGCGTTCCCATCCTGTCGCTTTACGGCGGTGCCGGCGGCATGCGCCCCACCGACGAGTCTATGGACATGTTCGATGTACTTGTCGTTGATATCCAGGATGTAGGCCTTCGGTTCTACACCTATTATATTACCATGTGCCACCTCATGGACGCCTGCGGTGCCAAAGGCAAGCACGTGGTGCTTCTGGACCGTCCCAACCCCAACGGCCACTACGTAGATGGTCCGGTGCTGGACATGTCCCTCAAAAGCGGGGTGGGCCACCTTCCCATTCCGGCCGTACACGGCCTCACGCTGGGAGAACTGGCCCTCATGGCCCAGGGAGAGAAGTGGCTCAATGAAGGCAACGAGTGCAAGCTCACCGTCATTCCCTGCAAGAACTACACGCACCATACCCTGTACGAGCTTCCGGTTCGTCCCAGCCCCAACCTGCCCAACATGCAGGCCATTTACCTCTACCCTTCCCTGTGCCCGTTCGAAGGTACGGTGGTGAGCCTGGGCCGCGGAACCGACAAGCCTTTCCAGCAGTACGGCCATCCGGCCCTGAACGTCAAGTACACCTATTCCTTTACCCCGGAGAGCGTCAAGGGCTCCACGCATCCCCCGCTTCTGGGCCAGGAATGTTTTGGCGTAGACCTTTCCAAGATGCCCAAGGAGGAGATTTTTGCCCGCGGCATGGATCTTTCCTATGTCATCGACGCCTACACCTGCCTCAAGGAGCAGGGCATGGAGACGGGCTTCTTCCGCCGCTTCTTCGACCTTCTCCTGGGTCAGAAATGGGTACGGGAAATGATTGAGGAAGGAGCCACCGCCGATGAAATCAAGGCGCGCTGGGCTCCCGACGTAGAAGCGTTCCTTGTTGCCAGAAAGCCTTATCTTCTGTATGAAGAATAAGACTATACAGGATCTACATCTATGACGATATGGCCGGTATACTTCCGGCTCACTTCAAAGGCGGCCACGGTTTTACCGAGGGCCGCTTTCTTTTCCAGAAGGGTTTTGTCCCGGGGCAGAAGGAGACGGATTTCGCAGGCGGATTCATCGGAGGCGACGAGGGGGCCTTCCACTCGAATTCCAAGTTCGGCGACAGCGGCTGCGAGCTCCTTTGCCAGGAAATGGAGGCGCTTTTCGTTTTTGTCTTTCACCAGCACTTTGACCATGCGGGCATAGGGCGGATACCCTACGAGACTGCGTTCTGCCAGGAGGGTATCTACCGGACTATCACCGCTTAAAATGGCCTTGAAGACGGGGTGTTGCGGTTCTCGGGTCTGGATCATAAGCCGTGGGCTCATGCTGCGGAACTGCTCCAACAGCTGAAACGCGCGTTCATCGGCCCTGAAATCCTGCCGCGAAAGCATGCCGTCCCAGCTCACCAGGCCCACTAAGCCCAAATTCCCGCAGCGGAACCCGCGCGTAGTGGCCGTACTGGCTATGTAGATGTCGTATTCGTCGTCGGGCTGCCCCTGGTCCAGATTCGCCACCCGCGCCGCAGGGAAATACTCCAGCACATTGTCCTCTACCTTCCGGCCTGCTTCATAAATACGCCGGGGTGCTACCAGGAGCACCTGCTGGCCGGCAGCCAGCGTGTCGCTCATTTGCTTCAGCAGCTTGAGGGAAAACACACCGGCCATGCCGTTTTTGCGATATTCCGCAGAGATATTGATAACCTCCGGAGATCTGTTCTCTGCGGGTTCATCCCCGCTCAGCCCTATGTAGCGGCCGCACCGGGCGTTGTAAATGGATTCAAGGGAAGGGGTGGGGCTGGTAAGGATGACGTGCGCGTGGTGAATGGAAGCGAGCATAATGGCGCTTTCGCGGGCGTGGTATCGCGGAGCGGGAGCGTCCTGTTTATAGGCCGGGTCATGCTCATCTTCCACGGCAATGAGGCCCAGGTTCCTGAAGGGCAGGAACAGTGCACTTCGCGTTCCTATCACAAGGCACGGGTCTCCGGTACGGACACGCTCGGCAATCGCCTTGCGCTTTCCGGCTGTAATCCCGCTGTGGTATACAAGTGCGCCGGGGATGGCGGCAGTGGCATCGGCCCGGCCTGTCTCCGGCACCAGGATGAGCACGCTGCGCCCCTTCTCCAGCACCTCCCTGGCCAGTTCGACGAGCACGGAACGGTTGGTTCTTCCAGCAAGAAGGATGGTCTTGCCGGCATTCCCGGAGCTTTGCTGCCAGCTGTGGCGGATGACGGCCGCCTGAGCACCGTCATGGGCGTTCAGGGCAGGCTGAGGCGGCATGCCGGTCTCAGGCACCTTGAGCCTGGACTGATGGTTGTACAGGGCGGGATATGCCACCTTGTAGACTTCCCCGACCGTGCACAGATAATACTGCGCGAGACTTCTCCAGAAAGCAATTTCGTGTTCCGATGCGGCCGGGAGAGCGTCTTCCACGGCCTCGATGGCCATGATGCGTTCCGGTTTCATCCGGGGATCTGCGTCTACCCGGCTCACACAGCCTGTATAGAATGCATTGGCAAAAACAACGCGCACACGGGTCCCCACTTCCACTGTCACCCCCTCCGGAAGGCTATAGAAGGGCTCCCACTCCAACTTGAGCGGCAGAATGACCTGTATGAAGCGTTTCTGTGCCATAAACTTCACGCGAAAATACAAATATTCCCCCGAAATACCAACCTTCCCTACACGGCATGTGAAGAAACTTTTTTTGCGTGGATTACGGGGAATTTACTATATTTGTAAACTAAAACTGACAGTAATTATGGGTAAAATCATAGCCATAGCCAATCAGAAGGGCGGCGTGGGCAAAACCACCACGGCCATCAATCTCGCTGCGTCCCTGGCCGTTCTGGAAAAGAACGTCCTCATCATCGACGCAGATCCCCAGGCCAATACCACTTCGGGACTCAACTTCGACCCGGACAACGGAGACCACCGCACGCTCTATGAGATACTCATCGGCCAGCTTAAAGCAGAAGACGCCCTCATCCAGACAGAGCTCCCCAAGCTGCACATGATTCCCTCGCATATCAACCTTGTCGGTGCAGAGATTGAACTCCTGAACACCCCGGAAAGAGAGTGTATCCTCAAAAAGGCCCTGGCTCCCATCAAGGACAACTATGACTACATCATCATAGACTGTTCTCCGTCCCTGGGGCTCATCACCGTCAACAGCCTCACCGCCGCAGACTCGGTCATCATTCCCGTCCAGCCGGAGTTCTTTGCCCTGGAAGGCCTTGCCAAACTCATCCAGACCATCCGTCTGGTCCAGAACGGCATTAATCCTTCCCTTACCATCGAAGGTTTCGTGGTCACCATGTATGACGGCCGCACCAAGGTACACAACCAGGTGGTGGCACAGCTCCGGGACCACTTCCAGGATATGGTCTTCAACACCGTCATCACGCGCAGCATCCGCCTGAGCGAAGCCCCGTCCTACGGCAAACCCATCATTCTGTACGATGTCATGAACAACGGTACTTCCAGCTACTTGAACCTGGCCAAGGAAGTACTGGACAAAAACCAGAACGCCAATGGCTAAAAATCAACCGCGCGGCCTGGGAAAGGGACTGGGCGCCCTCCTGGGCGGTGAAGACCTCACCGAAATCCGCAAGCCCGTAGGATATATCAACAAAGAAGTCGTATCTCCCGAAGGCAAACCGCAGGACACATCCGACGTCCTCCGTATCCCCGTAGACCTCATCGAACCCAACCCCTACCAGCCCCGCATGAACTTCGACACCGAAGCCCTCGAGGAGCTGGCCCTCTCCATCCGCACCCTGGGCCTCATCCAGCCCATCACCGTGCGCCGGAAAGGAGACAAATACCAGATCATCAGCGGTGAGCGCCGCTACCGTGCCTCCCTTCTCGCCGGCATGGACATGATCCCCGCCTACATCCGGGATGCCTCCGAGCAAGGCATGCTGGAAATGGCCATCGTGGAAAACATCCAGCGGGAAAACCTGGACCCCATCGAGGTTGCCCTGAGTTATCAGCGCCTCATGGAAGAGTGCAACCTTACCCAGGAGCAGATGGCAGAACGCGTCAGCAAAAAGCGCGCGTCCGTCGCCAACCAGCTGCGCCTCCTCAAACTGCCCGCCAAGGTCCAGCACGACCTCAAGGTGGGGCTGGTGAGCGTAGGCCACGCCAAGGTTCTCCTCGGCATCGAAGACCCCGCCGTGCAGGAAGCCCTCTGTGACCTCATCGTCAAGAACGGCCTCTCCGTCCGTCAGCTGGAAGAGAAAGTGAAGTCCCTCGAAAAGGGAGAAAAGCCTTCTTCCCGGGAAGAAGATCCGCAGGAGCTTCCGGACATGTACTACCGTCTTCTGGAAAATGTCGCCCGATACTTTGGAGAAAACATTTCCCTCAAGCGCAACAAAGACGGAAAAGGCACTCTCACCATTAAATTCGACTCCGACTCCCAGATGGAGCAGTTTCTCCAGGCTCTGGACCAGCGATGAGGAAACTCTCCGTCATAATTACATGCCTGCTTCTTGCGGTCCTCCCCCTGCATGCGCAGTACCGGGACGACCAATTCAAGCGGGATGCTTTTACGCAGACCTACGCAGACACCACGCAGGCCAATGTCAAGGACACGTCGTCCCTGTTCAACATCAAAGCCTTCTTCGGGGGTCTGGCCCACAAGCAGTCCACTTCCCTGAAGGACCTTACGGTGGGAAGTGCTGTATTCCTTGGCGGCAACCAGATTTACCACAAGCAGTACTGGAAACTGCCCATCATCTACGGAGGCATGGGTGCGGGCATCTACGGAGGCGTTCACTTCAACCAGAAATTCCAGAGCACGGGAGAAGAGAAATACCGCACCTGGAGAGACTTGTCCCTGGCGGGAGCGGGTCTTGTCTGGTGGGCTTCGCTCATGGACGGTGTGGTTCAGTACAAGGGGCTTCGCAGTCCGGAGCCTTCCAAGTCCACGTTCTATTCCATCCTCCTTCCCGGCCTGGGCCAGATTTACAACGGAGAAGCCTGGAAGGTGCCCATTTACTGGGGCCTCATTGGCGGCACCCTGCACTTTGCCCATGACAACAACGTGCAGTACCAGCGCTGGAGATGGATCTACAACCAGGCCACCACCGACGAAGAAGGCGTGGAGCGTCCCCCGCAAAGCGCCGAGACCGCCAAATACTACCGCGACTCCTACCGACGCATCCGGGACTACTGTATCCTGGGCATTGCCCTCTCCTATATATTACAGGTGGTAGACGCCAACGTCTTTGCCTACATGCAGCAGTTTGAGGTAGACGACAACATCACCCTCAAGGTGTCCCCCACCCTCATGCCGCCCGCCCAATATGCAGCGGCTCCTGCCGTAGGCATGTCCATCGGCCTAAAATTCTAAGAAAATGAGAAGATACCTGATAACCGCCGCCTGTCTGTTTCTCGCAGCCGGCATCATGACCGCCGCCCCCGACGGGCGCAAGACCAGGAAGCAGCTGCAGCAGGAAAACGAGCAGCTTCGCGCACGCCTGGAAGCCCTGGAGGCAGAGATAGCCACATACAGGGCCGAGGAAGCCGAGCGCGAAGAAATCGAAGAAGAGCTCTCCGGAGAAAACGAGAACAAGGTATCGGCCGGCCTGGAGGACTATACCACCCTGAGTACCGACACCCTGCTGGGACAGTGGTACATGCACCGCCAAAGCCGCATCCCCGGCCGCGAGCAGTACAACATGGACTCGGTACGTTTCACTACCGACGTCCCCGATTCCGTTCTCATGAACCGCCTTGCCAGGATGAATTCCTTCATCTCGCTCCCTTACAACGAGACCGTTAAGAACTACATGATCCTGTACTCGGAAAAGATGCCCACCAAAATGGGAGAGATGCTGGGACTGGCTCAGTACTATATGCCCATCTTTGAGGAGACGTTCCGCCAGTACGGCCTTCCCATGGAGCTCAAATACGTAGCCATCATCGAGAGCGCCCTCAATCCCCGGGCCGAATCCCGCGTGGGTGCCAAGGGCATGTGGCAGTTCATGTACCGCACGGCCATCAACTACGGCCTCAAGGTAGACTCCTACACCGACGAACGCATGGACCCCATCGCCTCGGTGGATGCCGCCGCACGCTACTTCCGGGATGCCTACCGCATCTTCGGAGACTGGGCGCTGGCCATATCGGCCTATAACTGCGGCAGCGGCAATGTGAACAAAGCCATCAAGCGCGCCGGCGGCCGCACAGACTTCTGGTCGGTCTACGATTACCTTCCCCGCGAGACCCGCGGCTACGTTCCCGCCATGGTGGGCGCCATGTACGCCTTCCGCTACGCCAGCGAGTACGGCCTGCGCCCGGACCCTATTTCCCTCCCCGTCTACGTGGACACGTTCCACATCCACAAGAACCTGCATTTCCGTCAGGTGAGCGAGATCCTGGGCATTCCCCTCGACGACGTCAGGGACCTGAACCCGCAGTACTACACCGACATCGTCCCCGGTGAGGGAGGAGACGAAGTCATCCGCCTTCCCTTCAACTACACCAGCGCCTTCCTGGACCTGCAGGACTCCATCTATCGGCACAAGACCGATGTCCTTTTCACCGCCAAGGTGCAGGACGGCCGGGAAACCGTAGCCGGACGTCCCGTCCCCACCTCGCGCGGCGCAACCGGGCAGTGGATCTACTATAAAGTAAAATCGGGCGACTCCCTTGGGAAAATCGCCCGAAAATATCACTGCACTGTCAAGCAGCTCAAAAACTGGAACAACCTCAGGAGCGACCGCATCAACATTGGTCAGCGCCTCAAGGTTGGCAAGCGCTAAGCCATCATTTTGAAAATACGGTCCCGCACCTCTTCGATGGTGCCGACACCGTCAATCTCGCAGTACAGACCCGCAGCCTTGTAGTAGGCAATGAGCGGTTCTGTTTTGCTGTGATAGTTCTGGATGCGGTTGCTCACGACCTCGTCGCGGGCGTCATCGGCCCGGCCTTCCAGTTGTGCGCGGTGAGCGATGCGCTCGTGCACAAGGGCGTCGGGGATCATGAGGGATACGCAGGCGGTGACGCTTTCGCCGCGTTTTTCCACCATGGCCTTCAGGGCATCGGCCTGAGCGATGGTACGGGGGAAACCATCCAGAAGGAAGCCGTCTACATCCTTTACGCTGTTGAACTTGGCTTCGATCATTCCTTCTACTACGGCGTCGGGGACCAGGTTTCCGGCGTCAATGAGGGCCTTGGCCTCAAGCCCCAGCGGGGTGCCGGCGGCAATTTCACTGCGAAGGAGTTCTCCGGTAGAGATGTGGCACAGATGGAAGCGCTCTGCCATTGCGCCGGCCTGGGTGCCTTTACCGGCGCCGGGAGGGCCAAACAAAACGTAGTATTTCATTTTATTCGTCTAAAACATAAATGTCTTTTATGTTGCGGCCCAGCTCGTCGTAGTCCAGGCCGAAGCCAACGATGAAGCGGTTGGGGATGTCCATGGCCACATAATCCAGTTTCACGTCCTTGTCGTAGACTTCGCTCTTGAGAAGGAGCGTGCAAACGCGGGCGTCCTTCACTTTGTGCGCTTTGAGCTGCTGCATCATAGCCACGATGGTGTTGCCGGTGTCCACAATGTCCTCCACCACCAGGACGCGCTTGCCTTCCAAGTGCGAGGGCAGCGGAACTTCGGTCTTGATGACGCCGGTAGAGGCGGTGCCCTCATAGGAGGAAAGCTTGCAGGCCTTCAGGACCAACGGGAAAGTGATGCGTTTGAGGAGTTCGGCCGCATAGATGATGGCTCCGTTCAGGGTGCAGATCATCACCACGGGATCTTCGTCGGTAGCACCGGCATAGTCCCGGTTCAGGCGCTCGGCTACGGCGTCGATAGCCTTCTCGATGTCTTCGTTGGGGATGAACATCTTGAAGGTTTTGTCGTGAAGACGGATTTTATGTTCCATTGAAATCGGTAAATTTCTACAAAATTAATAAAAAACATGCAATAAAATCGGCTAAAACATATAAGTTTTCAACAATTTTTGGAGAATAGCCTGGCTCGTCCGTAACTTGAGGCATGAAACGAATGTTACTTTGCCTTGTCGCAGGACTAGCCGCCTGGTCGCTTCCGGCTCAGGAAGACGCCATCATAAGGGCAGCCCTGTATCTCTCGGGTGCGGCGTCTGAGGAGGAAATTCCGGCCGATCTCCCGGACCGCCTCGAAGCCGAGCCTACGGTACGCATCAACAATCCCCGCCTGCGCGCCGGTCTCCTCCTTACCGACTACCAGGTTGCGTCTATCCGTGACTATCGCGCTACGTACGGGGATATCCTTTCGCCGGAGGAACTCGCTCTCGTGGACGGATTCGGGGCCGGTGCCGTCTCTGCGCTCGCACCCTTTTTGTCGTTCAGTTCCGGCAGGCTTCCGGGACAGGCCGATACCGTCCGCACCCGCGCCACCGCGCTCCTTCGCGGGGACCTCAGCCGCATGGGAGGCAAAATCAAAGCCAGCGGAGAGTCCTACGGAAGCGGACTGGACTGGCGTGTCGGCGGGGCCCTGCGCAAAGGCTGGAGCACGCCGCAGGCCGATGGTTCTTTCTATGCCGATGCATCCCTCGGGCCCTGGCGCCTGCTCGCGGGCCATTTCAACGCCCGCTGGGGAGAGGGCCTCGCCGCCTGGTCCGGCTTTTCCATGGAGAGCCTCTCCACGCTATCGGCCTTTATGAAGCGCCCCACAGGACTCTCCCCGGTGTGGTCCTACGCCCCGTCCGGCATACACCGCGGCCTGGCCCTGGAGTACTCAGGCATGCGTATGCGGGCATCGGCCTTCGCCGGCATGGGCCACGACTACGGCATCCACAGCGATTTGCTGGGCCGTTCCTCCCAGCTGGGTTTCACCTTTTTATGGGCCGATGGCTCCCCCACTCTGGCCCTCGACTCCCGCCTCACCATACGCGCCACCCTCCTCACGGCCGAGCTCGCCTACCGTTCCCGTTCCGTCGCCTTCAAGGCTGCTGCCACAGGCCGATGGAACGACTCCTGGAAATGGGCCACCCTCGCGCGCGTCATTCCCTCCCGCTTCAGCGGCAAGAAATATGGCGAGTACGGCGCCGCCCTTGGCCTCGCCTACGCCTCCCGAAGGGCCGGCAACACTGCTTCATCAACGGCAACGGCCCACCGCGGAACCGGCATAAACGGCGGGACGGGCCCGGCTGGCGGGACCCACACGGCATCACTGACGGTCGACGCCACGCTCCTGCCCATTCCAGGCACCGATCCCCGCCGCATCCAGATCCGCATCTACTCTCAGTGGCAGTGGCAGATTACACCGTCCTGGCTCCTCGACACCCGCGTCACCGAGCGCCACCGCAACTACGAATCGCCCCGCACCAGCCTCCGCGCCGACCTCAAGTTCACCTCCGCACCCGCCTCGGCATCGGCATCGGTCAGCCCGGCCTATTGGCTCCTCACGGCACGGCTGGAGGCAGTCCGCTGCAGCATGTGGGGCTTCCTTACGTATGTGGAAGGCGGCCGCAAGAACGAGTCATCGGCCCTCTACCTGCGTGTAACCGGCTTTTCCATTCCTGTCTGGGATGCCCGCATCTACTGCTACGAGCGCGATGCACCCGGCACCTTCTCTGTCCCTGCCTACAACGGCCGCGGTATCGCCTTCTCTGCCGTCGGCTCCCTGAAGCTCCGTCCATTCCGCAACCTAAGCAAGAGGCACCCACTGCGTTTCTTCAGCCTGAAGGGTAACCTCCGCGCCGCCTGCCAGCTCCGCACCGACCGACGTCCTTCCTACACCCTCGCCCTGCAACTCCAGACCGACTTGTAAAGTCATGCCGCGTTGACGAGTAGAACGCACAGAAAGCCGTTTTCCTGTCAACGCGGCCGGGTTTTGCGCCGTTTTCGCCAAAATGCTTGCCGCGTTGACACGTAGAACGCACAGAATGGCGATTTGGCGTCAGCGCGGCAAGGGCGAAACATTCCCAAAAAAACACTATATTTGTAAAATTTATATTCCAAAACTGCTATGCACAGGATATTCCTTCCCTTATACAACTTCTTCCAGGACCATAAGGCCATGATGTGGATTCTCCTCATCACCAGCACGGTGGTATTTGCCTGGTTTGGACTCAAGCTCCGCTATGAGGAGGACATCATGAAACTTCTGCCGGAGACAGAAGAGTCCACAGAACTGGCATTCGGCGAAATCGACCTCAAGGAGAAAGTCTTCATCCAGGTAACCTCGCGGGACACCCTCAATCCGGTGAATCACCTCATTCTGGGACAGGCTGTAGAGGAATTCTGTGACATGCTTCAAAAGCGGGATTCGTCCAGTCACCTCATCAGGGGCATCCTTGCCAGCATGGACATCGAAGCCGGCCTCTCTGCCATGGAATACGGCCTGGCCCACATTCCGTCCTTCATGGACACCACCTGGTACCCCCTCATCGAGAAAGCCCTGACCCCGGAAGCCATCCAGGCCCAGATGCTCGAAAACGCCCACTTCATCATGGAAGATGAAACCGGCGACGATACCCAGCTGGTAGCCATGGACCCGCTGGCCCTCAGAAAAATATTCCTGGAAACTCTTTCCCAGGATATGACTGGCAGTTACAACATTGTAGACGGCCATTTCTTTTGCCTGGACAAGAGTGTTGCCCTGGCTTTCCTTGCACCTTCGTTCATTTCCACCGACTCCGGCAAGGGCACCCGCCTTGTCAAAATGATCAACAAGGCCCGCAAGGATTTCGAGATCCAGCACCCGGAGCTTCGCGTCCTCGTACACGGCAACCCGCAGGGCAGCGTGTCCAACGCCAGCACCATCAAGCGGGACCTGGTATGGACCATCGGCCTGTCCCTTCTTCTCATCCTCATTATCATGGTGCTCAGTTTCCACAGCGCGGGATTCATTCTGCACCAGATCCTCCCCGTCATCTACGGCGCCCTGTTTTCCATGGCCTGCATGTACTGGATCAAAGGTTACATGTCCCTGATGGCCCTGGGCCTCGGCGCCATCATCCTGGGCGTAGCCATCAGCTACTGCCTGCACGTACTCATCCACTTCTACTATGTGGGAGACGTGAAAAAACTCCTGCGGGATGAGAGTACCCCCGTCGTCCTGGGCTGCATCACCACCGTGGGTGCCTTCATGGGCCTTCTCTTCACGGAGAGCGACCTCCTCAGCGACTTCGGCCTCTTTGCCACCTTCGCCCTCCTGGGCAACACCTTCTTCGCCCTGGTGTTCCTGCCCCACTTCCTCCATCCCAGGCAGATCAAATTCAAGCGTACCCACGGCTTCCCTCTGGTAGAGCGCTTCAATTCCCTGCCCTGGGACCGCAACTACTGGATTATCGGCTCGCTCATCGTCATCATCGTGGTGGGTATCGCCTTCAGCCCCCGCGTCAAGTTTGACAGCGACCTCATGAACCTGGACTACGACGACCCCGACCTCGTGGAAAGCCAGGAACTCTACAACCGCACCAACGCCGACGGCAAAACCCACATGTATTTTGCCGCCTGGGACGACGCCAGCCTGGATGCCGCCATCGAGTACAACAAGGCCATCTTCCCCGCCCTGGATTCCCTGAAGGCACAGGGGCTCGTTTACACTTACAGCCCCGTCACCCGCCTTCTCCTGCAGTCCCGGGAAGACCAGGAGATTCGCATAGATGCCTGGAACAAATTCTGGAGCAAGGCCAGGGTAGCCCGCCTCAAACGGGACCTCGGGGCCGCAGCCGCAGAAAACAACCTGCCCTACAACCTCTTCGACCCCTTCCTGGACATCATCTCGAGGCAATATGAGCCCGACAACCTGTTCGAGTCCGGCATCGTTCCCCCGGGCCTTCTCTCCAACTTCGTGGAGAAGCAGGAAAGCGGCCGCTACATGGTCTTCACTGACGTCTCCTATGCCCATGAGAACCAGACGGCCGTCTGGGATGCCCTCACTACCCTGCCCCACGTCTTTGTCCTGGAGCCCTTCTACTACTGCAAAGACTTGGTCCAGGTAATCCACGACGACTTCAGCACCACCCTCTGGATCTCCAGCCTGTTTGTCTTCATTGTCCTTTTAATCAGCTTCCGCAACCTCTGGATTGCCCTCGTGGCCTTCTTCCCCATGTTCGTGAGTTGGTACGTAATGCAAGGCTACATGGCCCTCCTGGGTCTTGAATTCAACCTGATCAACATTGTCATTGCCACCTTCATTTACGGTATAGGCGTTGACTACAGTATCTTTGTGATGGAAGGCCTGCTGGCCGAAGCACGGAAAGGCGAAACCCGCATGCTGGACTATCACAAAGCCGCCATCTTCTACAGTGCCCTCATCCTGGGCATCGTTGTCTTCTCCCTCATCTTTGCCACGCATCCGGCCATCCATTCCATCGGCCTCATCACGCTCATCGGCATGGCTTCCACCATCCTCATCACGTACTCCCTGCAGCCCTGGATCTTCCGAATGCTCACAAAGATTCCCTTCTTCAGAAAAACCTTCCGAATTCCCGAATGAACTTAGACGCAACACTTTACCTGAACCTCATCCGCGGCGGCGCCGCCCGTCTCAGTGAAGACCGCGAGAGCATCAACGAGCTCAACGTCTTCCCCATCCCCGACGGCGA
>DGHE01000203.1:18718-26551 GCA_002392525.1 Bacteroidales bacterium UBA3856
AGGGGCATGCTCATGGGCGCCCGCGGCAACTCCGGCGTCATCCTTTCCCGCATCTTCGCGGGCCTCACCAAAGGCTTCCAGGGCCTGAAGGAGGCCGATGTCCCCGCCTTCACGCAAGCCATGAAATCGGCCGTCAGCGAGGCCTACCACGCCGTCTCCCAGCCCGTCGAAGGCACCATCCTCACCGTCCTGAGGGAGGGCGTCGCCGCGGCCGAAGGATCGGCCAGCCTGGAAGAATACTTCGACCTCTGGATTGCCGGCATGGACCTGAGCCTGCAGCACACCCCCGAACTCCTGGACGTCCTCAAAAAAGCAGGCGTGGTGGACAGCGGAGGTGCAGGCCTCCTGAGCATTGCCGAGGGCATGCGCGACGCCCTGCACGGAAAATCCCCGATCGAAGTCGGAGAGGAAAAAGCCGTTAAGGCAGCCTCCGTCAACCTGGACGCTTTCACGGAAGACAGCGTCCTGGAATTCGGCTACTGCACGGAGTTCCTCCTACGCCTCCAGCGCAGCAAAGTAGACCTGGAGCACTTTGACGAAAACGTAATCAAGAACTGGCTCCAGGAACAGGGAGACTCCCTCGTGTTCTTCCGCGACGGCAGCATCATAAAAGTCCACGTCCATACCAAAGACCCCGGCGCCATCCTCACCCGCTGCCGCGAGTGGGGAGAGTTCCTCACCATCAAGGTGGAGAACATGACCCTGCAGCACCATGAGAACCACATGGACGAGCGCTATAAACGTGCTCCAAAGGACCTGGCCACCGTCACGGTAGCCGCCGGCAAAGGCCTCACCCAGTGCTTCAAGGACATGGGCGTCGACGCCGTCATCGAGGGCGGCCAAACTATGAATCCCTCCGTAGAGCGTTTCTTGGAAGCATTCAAGGAGGTGAACGCCCGCACCATCCTGGTGTTCCCCAACAACAGCAACATCATCCTTACGGCCCAGCAGGCCGCCTCCTTATATGCCGATTCCACCGTTGTCGTCATTCCCACCAAAACCCTCGGCGAAGGCTATTACGCGCTCGCAAACCTGGACGCCAGCCTTCCCGTGGAGGAAATGACCGCATCCCTGACAGAAGCCGCCGCAGCCGTCACTACCGGCGCAGTTTCCCGCGCCATCCGCGACACCGCCGAGGCCCACGCCGGAGAGTACATCGGCTTTAGCGGAAAAGAGATCCTCTCCGCAGCGCCCGCCCGCGAAGAAGCCGTCCTCGCCCTTGCCGATAAACTCGAGGCCTCCTCCTCCGACGTCCTTCTCCTCTTCTCCGGGGCCGATGCCCCCGCCGACGAAGCAGCCCGCATCAAAGCCCGCCTGGAAAAAGCCTGCCCCATGACCGAAATCATCCTCCATGACGGAGGACAACCTGTTTACGACTATATTCTCGTTCTATGCTAAAGATTTATACCGACACAGACACCGACTTCTACCCGGCCCTTGCCGCCGAGTACGGTTACAAGCTCATCTCCATGCCCTACAGCATCGATGCCAAGACCGTGTACCCTTACGTAGATTTTGACAGCTTCGATGCCCATGCCTTCTACGACATCCTCCGCGGCGGGGTCCTCCCCACCACCAGCGCCATCTCCCGTGAACAATATATCCAGTACTTTGAAGAAGACTTCAAGGCCGGCAACGAAATCCTGTACGTGCATTTCTCCCGTGCCATGACCAACACCTTCGACGCCATGGACCAGGCCGTAGCGGAGCTCAAGACCCGGTATCCGGCCGCCCGCTTCGAGGAAATCGACACCAAGGGCATCACCACCATCAGCTACGCCATCGTGCGCGAGGTGGGAGACCTCGTGAAAGCCGGCAAAACCCTGGACGAGATCCTGGAATGGGCCAAGGCCGAGGTAGACCACTTCGCCATGTATTTCTTTGCCGATGACCTCAAGTTCTTCCGCCGCAGCGGCCGGGTGAGCGGGCTTGCCGCCACCATGGGTACGCTCATCGGCGTGCGTCCCCTCATCCACATGAGCCAGGAGGGCAAAATGGTTTCTGTCGGCACCGCCAAGGGCCGCCAGAAAGCCATCCAGTACCTGGTGGACAAAGTGGGAGAGCTGGGAGACGAGATTGAAAAGCACCGCATCTGCATCGGCCACACCGACGCCCCCGAAATTGCCCGCACCATCGGCGACATGATCGAGGAGCGCTATGGCAAGCAGGATATCGTATATGTAGACGTGAACCCCACCGCCGGCAGCCACTGCGGTCCCAACGGCGTGGGCGTCTGTTTCCATGCCAAGAGCCGGTAAGATGATTGAAGTAAGAGAAGTCAAAACCGCGAAGGAACGCAGAGAGTTCCTGAACTTTGCACTGGACCTGTACCGGGGCAACCCCTTCTTTGTACCGCCGCTGTACGCCGACGAAAAGAAGATGTTCCGGAAAGACTACGTGTACCGCAGCAGCTGCGACTCCGTCTTTTTCAACGCCTACAAGGACGGCGTCATGGCGGGCCGCATCCAGGGCATCATCCAGAAGGACGCCAATGCCAAGAACGGGGAAAAGCGCTGCCGCTTCTGCCGCTTCGACGCCACCGACGACCTCGAAGTCTCCCGCGCCCTTTTCGGCGCCGTGGAAAAGTGGGCCCGGGAGCAGGGCATGGACACCCTGGTGGGGCCGCTCAACTACTCCGACCTGGAGCGGGAAGGCATGCTGGTAGAGGGCTTCGAGGAGCCCGCCACCTTCGAGGAGAACTACAACGCACCTTATTATAAAGAGCACGTAGAAGCCCTGGGCTTTGAAAAGGAGATTGACTGGACAGCCAGCCGCCTCTACGGAGCCGAGAGCCCCGAGGCCCTCGAGGAACTGGAGCAGCTGGTAGGCTTTATCTTCAAGCGCTACAAGCTGCACTACGGTACCGCCCGCAGCGGACGGGAACTCCTTAAGAAGTATGCCGACGGCATCTTCGACCTCCTGGACAAATCCTACGAAGGCCTGTACGGCACCGTTCCGTTTACCGAGGGCATGCGAAAACTGGTGCTGGAAAACTTTGCCATGGTCATCAACCCCGAGCACACGGCCGTCATCCTGGACGAGAACGAGAAGATCGTGTGCTTTGGCCTGTCCTTCCCCGGCCTGGCCAAGGCGCTGGTGGGAACGCGTGGCAAATACACGCCGCTCACCCTCCTGAAGCTTCTTCGCGCCATCCGGAATCCGGAAATCCTGGATCTCTGCCTTGTGGGCGTAGAGCCCGAATATCTCAACAGAGGCGTGTCCGGGGCCCTGTCCCTTGCCATCATGAAGATGCTGCGGGACAACCCGCGCCTGAAGTGGGCCGACACCAACCTCAATCTGGAAGACAACTACGCCATCCAGAACGCCTGGCGCCGCTTCAAGCGTGAAGAGTGTAAACGGTATCGTGCATACGTGAAGAGCCTATGATCAAAATCATTGTTGACTGCTTCGGCGGAGACCATTGCCCCGAAGCCCCAGTAGAAGGCGCCCTCGCTTCTTTGGCTAAGAACCCGGACTTGTCCGTCATCCTTACCGGTGACGAATCCGTCCTGCGCCAGTGCCTGGAGGGCAAAACCTACGATGCTTCCCGTCTGGAGATTGTGGATGCACCGGAGGTCATCGGCTGCGATGAAAAGCCCACCGATGTCGTGCGCCTCAAGCGCAACTCTTCCATGATGAAGGGCATCATCCTCCTTCGGGACCGGGACGACATTGCCGCTATGGTTTCCACCGGCTCTACGGGTGCTCTGGTGACAGGCGCTCTGGTTCGGCTCGGCCGCATTCCGGGTGTCATCCGACCCGCCTTCTGTCCCCTGCTCCCTACCATGAACGGAGGGATTGTGGGGGTGTGTGACAGCGGTGCCAACGTCGAAGTGACATCGGCCCACCTCCGCCAGTTTGCCATCATGGCCAGCCTCTACATGGAAAACGTGTACGGCGTGGGGAGTCCCCGCGTGGCGCTCCTGAACGTGGGCAAGGAGGCCGAAAAGGGAGACGACATGCGCCGGGAGACCTATCAGCTGCTCCGGGAGACGCCGTCCGTGAACTTCGTGGGCAACATGGAGAGCCGGGACCTCCTCAGCGGCCGCTACGACGTAGTGGTGGCCGATGGTTTCTCCGGCAACGTCCTGGTCAAGACCACCGAAGGAACGGCCCTGGAGCTGCTCAAAAAGATTAAAAAGGACATCTTCTCCCGCTGGCTTTACAAACTGGGCGCCCTTCTCATGAGCCGCATGTTCAAGGAGGAGAAAGAGTTCATGAACTACCAGAACTATGGCGGAAGCGTGCTCCTGGGCACCTCCAAGGTAGTGGTGAAGGGACACGGCTCCTCCAAGGCGGTGGCCGTGGAGAAGTGCATCGAACAGGCCTACCGGATGGAAGTGTCCCGCCTGTCGGGCCAGATCGAGACCGAGATTGGAAAATATGAACATTACGAGGAATAATTATGTTTGAAAAAGTACAGACCATCCTGGCGAAGCAGCTTCGTCTGGACCCTTCCCGGATTACGCCGCAGTCCCTCATCAAGAAGGACCTGGGCGCCGACTCCCTGGACATCCTGCAGCTTCTCATGCGCATCGAGGACCAGTACGGCATCGTTATACCGGACCAGGCCCTCGCCTCCTTTGAGACCGTCGCCGACGTCGTCTCCTACCTGGAAGAACAGAAGGTCTCTCTCTGAGCCTTATTTGTCATTCTGAGCGAAGCGAAGAATCTATATGGTACAAGTCTACTGCAAAAACACAGGCGAAAGCAAGCGCTTCCCGGAGGGAACGTCCCTTCTGCAGATGCTGCAGAAGTTCGACTGCCATCGGCCCTTCCCTATCGTATCGGCCAAGGTGAACAACGTTTCCCAGGGTCTCAAGTTCAAGGTCTACCAGAACAAGGACATCGAGTTCATCGACGTGCGGGAGCCAAGCGGCATGCGCGTGTACTGCCGCTCGCTCTATTTCCTCCTTTACAAAGCAGCCTCCGACTGTTTCCCCGGAAGCCGCCTCTACATCGAGCACCCCATTTCCCACGGATACTTCTGTCATTTGAGGAAGGCCGATGGTGAGATGCTCACGCCGGAAGACCTGAAGCAGCTGGAAGCCCGCATGAAGGAGCTGGTCTCCAAGGACATGCCTTTCCACCGCTACGACGTCCAGACCGACCGCGCCCTCAAGGAGTTCCGCAAGGCCGGCTTCGACGACAAAGTGAAGCTGCTGGAGACAAGCGGAGAAGCTTACACGGACTACTACACGCTGGGAGATACCGTAGACTACTATTATGGCAAGCTGGTTCCCTCCACCGGATATCTGAAGGTATGGGGCATCCTGTCTTACCACGACGGTTTCCTCCTGCAGGTTCCTTCGCGCGAAGATCCTTCCCGGATTGCCCCTTTCATTGACCAGCCCAAGACCTTCGAGATGTTCAAGGAAGCTCTGCGCTGGAACATCATCATGGGCCTCAGCACCGTGGGAGACGTGAACGAAGCGTTCCTCAGCGGCCGTGCCAGCGAGCTCATCCAGATTGCAGAGGCGCTCCAGGAGAAGAAGATTGTCCAGATTGCCGAGGAAATTGACCGCCGGTACCGCAGCGACCATCCCCTGAAGGTAGTGCTCATCACGGGACCGTCTTCTTCCGGTAAGACCACGTTCTGCAAGCGTCTTTCCATCCAGCTCAAGGCCTGCGGTCTCAAGCCCGTCTCCGTGAGCACCGACGACTACTTCGTGAACCGCGTGGAGACGCCCAAGTTCCCCGACGGCTCCTACGACTTTGACAACTTTGACACGGTGGACCACGACCTCATGGGACAGGACATCATGAAGCTCATCGCCGGTGAGGAAGTGTCGGTTCCCGAGTACAACTTTGTCACGGGCCTGAGGGAATACAACGGCCGCAACCTCCGCCTCGGAGACGGCCGCATTCTCCTGATCGAAGGCATCCACGCCCTTAATCCGGCCCTCACGTCGCGCATCCCCGAAGAAGCCAAGTTCCGCATCTTCATCAATACGCTCACCGGAACCCTCCTGGACGACCACAACATGATTCCCACCTCCGACAACCGGCTTCTTCGCCGCATTGTCCGTGACTATAACAAGGGCGCCTTCACGGCCCGCGAGTCCATCTCCAACTGGCAGAACGTGCTCAACGCAGAGCAGAAGTGGATCTACCCCTACCAGGAAACGGCCGACGCCATGTTCAACAGCGCCTACCTCATCGAGTTCGCGGTGCTTAAGAACCACGCCGAGCCCATCCTCCGGAGCGTGCCCCAGAACTGCCCCGAGTATTCCGAGGCGCACCGCCTCCTCAAGTTCATCCACTACTTCACGCCCGTGAGCGACCGCGAAATTCCCGCTACCTCCATGATCCGGGAATTCATCGGCGGATAAAAAAAGCCGGAGCCCTCAGAAAGGGTTCCGGTTTATTTTTCCCTGTTATCCATTAAAAGAGGTAGCGGATACCGAGGGCGATTCCCTGCCAGCCGAAGCCGGAAGCGGGAACAATGTCGAAGGAAGGCTTCCAGTCCAGGGAGAGCTGCAGCGGAATGCTGTCGAAGCAGTATTCGAGGCCGAGCTGGGCACCGACACCGGCCCAGAGGCTGGTCTTGTCGTCGGCATTGGGGCCGAAGCCTACGTAGGCCTGGGGACCTGCATAAAAGTTGAGGGGGCCGACGGGAGCGATGAGGAAGTCGTAGGCGGCGCCGATTCTCACGGAACCTGCGCTCCAGCCCAGATCCAGTTCACCGAAGTTGTTGCCACCCAGGGTGTGCTGATAGGAAAGTTCTGCACCGTAACCGGCGCGGACACCGATGGCGCGGGGCTGTGCTGCTGCCACTGCGGCAAGGCCCAGCACGGCGGCCATGACAAGCATGAATTTTTTCATTTGAGTTTGGTTTTAAAGAGTATAAACGTCAAAACGTAATGCGAATTTACATAATTTTTCCTAAATTTGCAATTTGAAGCAGGGGTTGGAGACCAAAGACTGGTTTCGCCCGCTGCAAGCTTTTATTAAAATGGAAAAGGGACCTATCTCTCAATTCATTACCCACAACTACCGTCATTTCAATTCCGCAGCGCTGGTAGACGCTGCCAAAGCCTATGAAGACCTTCTGAACAAGGGTGGCAAGATGTTCCTGGCCATGGCTGGCGCCATGAGTACCGCAGAACTGGGCCTCTCCCTGGCCGAGATGATCCGCCAGGACAAGATTTCCTTCGTCTGCTGCAGCGCCAATAACCTGGAGGAAGACATCATGAACCTGGTGGCCCACAACCACTATTATCGTGTGCCCGGCTACCGTGACCTCACTCCGGAGCAGGAGCAGGAACTCATCAACAACCACTACAACCGTGTCACCGACACATGCATCCCCGAGGAAGAAGCTTTCCGCCGTCTGGAGAAGCACCTCGTGGAGGTTTGGGACAAGGCCAAAGCAGAAGGCAAGAGATATCTCCCCTACGAGTTCATCTATCAGATGATCCGCAGCGGTGTCCTGGAGCAGTACTATGAGATTGACCCCAAGGACAGCTGGGTAGTAGCCGCCTGTGAAAAGAACATTCCCATCATCTGCCCCGCCTGGGAAGACTGCACCACCGGCAACATCTTCACCGCCCACGTCATCCGCGGTGAGTATGACCCTCACATGGTCATCCAGGGCGTAGAGGTCATGATGTTCCTCGTAGACTGGTACAAGAAGAACAGCCAGGGTGCTGGCGTAGGTTTCTTCCAGATTGGCGGCGGTACCGCCGGTGACTTCCCCATCTGCTGCGTTCCCATGATGGAGCAGGACCTGGGCTGGACCGGCACTCCCCTCTGGGCCTACTTCTGCCAGATCTCGGATTCCACCACTTCTTACGGTTCCTACTCCGGTGCAGTTCCCAACGAGAAAATCAC
>DGHE01000203.1:26596-28892 GCA_002392525.1 Bacteroidales bacterium UBA3856
AGAAAATCACCTGGGGCAAACTGGCACCCGAGACGCCCAAGTTCATCGTAGAGTCCGACGCCACCATCGTGGCACCGCTCATCTTCGCCTATGTCCTGGGCTGGTAAGAATCCTTTCCAATGCATTTTCAGGAGCCTGTTCCAAAGGGAGCAGGCTCCTTTATTTATAGCTGTTCCCTCAAAAAAATGAAAAAAAATTTGGATATCTGAATTATTCTTTCCACCTTTGCAGTGTACTAATGAACTAATACACTGCAAAGATATGATCAGCGTAAAAGATTTATCCTTTAGCTATGGTTCCAAAGGGGTGCTCAAGAACATCACCATGGAACTGAAGGGAGGTAACATCTATGGCCTCCTTGGAGAAAACGGCGTGGGTAAAACCACACTTCTCACCCTTCTGTGCGGGCTCAAGAAACCCCTCACCGGCACCATCGACACAGATGGCCGCAATCCCTTTGACCGCCAGCCTTCCCTGCTCGCAGAACAGTTCTATCTGCCCGACGAAGTCGCTCCCCTTCCCAACAAGGCCATCAATTTTGGCAAAGAGACCGGAGCCCTCTGGCCGGCTTACGACCACTTCAAATTTGTCCAGATTCTGCGCGAATTCGAAGTAGACGAAAACCAGCGGATGGACACCATGAGCGCCGGCCAGCTCAAGAAGACCTGGATTGCCTTCGCACTCGCCTGCAACGCACGTCATTATTTTATGGATGAGCCTACCAACGGCCTGGACATCCCTTCCAAGAGCCAGTTCAGAAAAGCCATCATGAAATACACCTCCGAGGACAGCGCAGTCGTCATCTCTACCCACCAGGTAAGAGACCTCGAGGAAATCATCGACCCCATCATTATCCTGGACAAGGAAGATGTGCTGGTCAACGCATCCCTGCAGGAAATCAGCAGCAAGCTATTCTTCGACTACGGAACCGAGATTCATCCCGACGCCTTGTATCTGGAACGCACCCCCGGCGGCGCCATCCAGGTATATCCCAACACCACCGGCGAGGATTCCAAAGTAAACCTGGAGGCCCTTTTCAATGCCGTTCACGCTCACAAAGATGTTGTAAAAGCTTTACTTGCCTAGCCTTATGAAATCAGAAGTATTCAACGGCCAGCGTTTCTGGTCCTATTTCAAATATGACTTTGTCCAGATGTGGCGCAACAACATGAAAGCGTCCGTGGGCATCGGCCTCTCCGGCCTCATCGCCTATATCGTGGTGGTGGCATTCAGCCTTGTCTTTGGCGGTGGCTGGCATGGACCCGGCGTCATTGCCCGCTTTGTCGTGTTCACACTCGCTTCGGCCGCCCTGGAACTGTATCAGACCCGCACCTACGGCTATCTTACCGACACGCGCAAAGGAAGTGCCTGGCTCATGAACCCGGCTTCGGCTTTTGAGAAATGGCTGTCCATGATTATCATGACCATCATTGTCATTCCCGTCGCCTTCTTGGCCGTATATCTGTTCTCGGACCTTGTTGTTACCTCCCTGGATCCCACAACAGGCTCTTCCATGCTGCACAGCATCGGCGGCGGCTTCCGGGAAATCACCGAAGAGCTGGCCAAGGTCAACGAAGAATACAGCACCACCTGGAGCCCCTGGGCACTCATCCCGGCCGCGCTCATGGGCCTCGCCTGCAATTTTATGTACTTCCTCCTCTGCGGTATCTGCTTCAAGCGCTACAAGATTCTCTACGGTCTTGTCATTACATTCCTCATCAGCTTCCTCTTCTCCATCCTGCTGTCCCAGTTCGGTATTCAGTATATCAATATGGAGATTGAAGAATTCGCCGATGCCGAGCAGTACATCCGCTCCGTTCTCAACATCTCCGTGTGGGTATCCGTTATCATGACCATCGGAATTGCTGCGGGTATCTACTACAGAATCAAAACAATTAAACATTAATCACTATGGACTTCCACGGAGAAAAACCCATCTATCTCCAGATTGCCGACGTCTTTTGCGAAAGCATCCTGAGCGGCACTCTGAAGGCGGACGAGCGCATCCCGTCTGTCCGCGAATACGGCGCCGAGATTGGCGTGAATCCCAATACTGTCATGAGAGTATACGAGAAACTCACCGCTGAAGGAATCATTTACAACAAGCGTGGCATCGGCTACTTTGTGTCGCCGGAAGCCCGCGAGAAAATCCTGGACACCCAGAGAACAGACTTCCTGGAAAAGGAAGTGCCCGTCATCCGTCGCAAGATGGAGCTGCTGGGACTGGACGAAACAATCTTTAAAAAATAAGTAACCATGAAAAAACTGTTTGTCATGGCGGCTGCCCTGGCCCTTG
>DGHE01000203.1:29003-29978 GCA_002392525.1 Bacteroidales bacterium UBA3856
CCCGTCGTGGAGAAAGAGATGGAAGGCCTCGCCGGCTTCGAAGGCATCACTGTCAACGGTTCCGTCGACCTGTACTTCGGTCAGTCCGACACCTATTCGGTGCAGGTAAAGGCCAACGAAGAAGTCTTTGACCACCTGGATTACAAAGTAGAGGAAGGCGTCCTCGTCCTGGGCACCCGGGATAATGTAAACATCCGGTCTGAGGAATACAAAGTGACCGTCACCCTGCCCGTGCTTTCCAAGATCCACGTCAACGGAGCCGCCGATGTCTTCCAGCAGGGAGAATACGCTGCCAGCCAGCCCATGTCCGTAACCGTCAACGGAGCCGGAGACCTTAACTTCAAGGACAAGCTCAGCATCCCCGCCATCAGCATCCAGGTGAACGGTGCCGGAGACATCCGCATCACTGACATGGACGTGGACGAGGTCGCCATCAAGGTGAACGGTGCCGGAGACGCCCTCCTCGGCGGCAAGGCAGCATCGGCCCACTTCTCGGTGAACGGTGCCGGCGACATTGACGCCCGCGGCCTGGAATGCGCCAACGTCACCCGGAAGGCGGCAGGCCTCGCCTCCATACGAATGTAACCTAATTGGTTGTTAGTTAATACTTTGAATTTTTCTCTTTAGGCAAATCAGCCTAAAGAGATTTTTTTATTATAATATGAATCAAGGACTTAGGGCCTATTCGTAAAAGCGAATGATGTTCTGCGCCATTCCGTGGACCAGGCGGGCGCGGGCCTCGCGGGAGTACCAGGCAATGTGGGGGCTAAAGAGAAGGCGTTCCGGGTGCTGAAGGTGCAGGAGGGGGCTGTCGGCCGGGAGCGGCTCCTTCACGTACACGTCCAGGGCGGCACCGGCGATGAGGCCTTCGTCCAAGGCGCGGGCCAGGTCTGCTTCTACGGCAATGCCGCCGCGGCCGGTGTTCACGAGGATGGCCGATGCCTTCATGCGCCGAAGCTCTTCATAGCCGATGAG
>DGHE01000201.1 GCA_002392525.1 Bacteroidales bacterium UBA3856
ATCAACTGGGCCGTGATCAACGGCGAAAACATCACCGGTGTCACTACTTTCATGATTGACAAGAAGATCGATACGGGCGGCATCATCCTGCGCAGCGAATGCCATATCGAGCCCACCGACACCGCCGGTGACGTCCATGACAAACTCATGGAGCTGGGCTCCCAGTTGGTGCTGGAAACCGTAGAAGGCCTTGTCCAGAAGAATGTGGAACTGCGTGTCCAGCGCAGCTTCATCCAGGGCTCCGAACTCCTCAAGCCCGCCCCGAAGCTCACGCGCGAACTCCAGCACATTGACTGGAACGACACCACCCGCCACATCTACAACCTCATCCGCGGTCTGTCTCCGTTCCCCTGCGCTTTCACGGAGCTTTGTCATTCTGAGCGAAGCGAAGAATCTGTCCAGCTCAAGATCTACTTCGGGGAAATGCGCACGGACCTCCATGCCACGCCCGGAACCGTTCTCAGTGACGGGAAGACCTACCTGGCCATTGCCACCGAGGACGGCGCCATCGCCATCACAGACCTGCAGCTCGCCGGCAAGAAGCGCATGGACGTCAAGTCCTTCCTCCTGGGCTTCCGCAATCCTACTTCCTATGTGGCCACCCAGGGCACTTCCAAGGCCGAAATGGCCAAGGCCCAGCCTGTAGAGGATGAATAGCATCGTCATACTGTGTAACGGAGCGTTCCCCACGCAGCCCTATCCGCTGTATCTGCTGGATTCGGCCGAGGGCGTGGTGTGCTGCGACGGTGCCCTTGCGAAATGGCTGGAGCATACGCCATCGGCCCGTCCGCTCATGGTGGTGGGAGACATGGATTCCCTTCCCAAGGAGCTTCAGGAGCAATTCTCCGCCTGCCTTTTCCACGAGACCGAGCAGGACTACAACGACCTCACCAAGGCCATGCGGTGGGTGCTCCGCGAGCATCCGGAAGTGTCCGAGATTACCATCCTGGGCGCAACGGGGCTGCGGGAAGACCACACCATCGGCAACCTGGGACTTCTCATGGAATATACGCGCATGTTCAATCTGGGAGAACGCAAGGTGTCCATGGTCTCCGACTACGGCACCGCTTTCGCCATCACCGACTCCTGCGACCTCCATCTGGGAGAAGGACGGCGCTTCTCTCTCTTCTGCGCCGACAATTCCGTCCGCATCTCGTCCGAAGGGCTGGTATGGCCCACGGACGGGGTTGTCTTTGACGCCTGGTGGAAAGCCACGCTCAACCGGACATCGGCCCCCATCGTTTCCCTGCACTTCTCGCACCCGGCGCCGGCGCTGGTGATGGTGGACTAAGGCCCCGTTTTTGCTAACGCTCTCATTATCAGCCGATAATAAAATCTCCTCCAGGCAGAAACGCCCGGAGGAGATTACGTAATACACTACTAATTAGGCCGTTAACAAAAACGGCTATTTATTCAGGGCATCGGCGCTGGCGATGAACTTGGCCAGTTCTTCCTCAGTAACGGTGTAGTTCTGCATTTCGCCGGAGAAGTAGCTGTCGTAGGCGGCCATGTCCACAAAGCCGTGACCGGAGAGGTTGAAAAGGATGGTCTTCTGCTCGCCGGACTCCTTGCACTTAAGGGCTTCGTTAATGGTGGCGGCAATGGCGTGGCAGCTTTCCGGAGCGGGGATGATGCCTTCGGTCTGGGCGAAGAGCACACCGGCCTTGAAGGAATCCAGCTGGTCAATGTCCACGGCCTCCATGTAGCCGTCCTTCATGAGCTGGGAGAGGATAACGCCTGCACCGTGGTAACGCAGGCCGCCGGCGTGGATGGAGGCGGGTTTGAAGCTGTGGCCCAGGGTGAACATGGGGAGCAGCGGGGTCATGCCGGCCTCGTCACCAAAGTCGTACTCGAACTTGCCCTTGGTGAGTTTGGGGCAGGAACTGGGCTCGGCGGCAATGAAGCGGGTGTTCTTCTCGCCGGAGATCTTGTGACGCATGAACGGCAGGGCCAGGCCGCAGAAGTTGGAGCCGCCGCCGAAGCAGGCAATCACAATGTCGGGATACTCGCCGGTGAGGGCCATCTGCTTCTCGGCTTCCAGGCCGATGACCGTCTGGTGCAGGCACACGTGGTTAAGGACGGAGCCCAGCGCGTACTTACAGTTGGGGGTGCTCATGGCCAGTTCAATGGCCTCGGAGATGGCGCAGCCCAGGGAACCACGGTCGTTGGGGTTGGCGGTGAGAATGTCTTTACCGGCACGGGTACTCATGGACGGGGAGGGAGTGACGGCGGCGCCGAAGGTCTGCATGATGCTGCGGCGGAAAGGCTTCTGTTCGTAGCTCACTTTTACCATGTACACAGCGCAGTCGATGCCGAACTTCTTGGTGGCATAGCTGAGGGCACCGCCCCACTGGCCGGCACCGGTCTCGGTGGTAAGGTTGGTGATGCCCTGCTCCTTGGCGTAGTAGGCCTGGGCGATGGCACTGTTGAGCTTGTGGCTGCCGGCAGGCGAAACGCTCTCGTTCTTGAAGTAGATATGGGCGGGAGTGCCCAGTGCCTTCTCCAGTTCGTAGGCACGCACCAGCGGAGTGCAGCGGTAGGCGGCGTACTGCTGGCGTACTTCTTCGGGGATGGGGATCCATTCGTCGGTCTGGTTCAGTTCCTGGTCTGCACAGGCCTTGCAGAAGATGGGATACAGGTCTTCGGGTTTGAGGGGCTGCCGGGTGGCCGGGTGCAGGAAAGGCAGCGGCTTGTTGGGCATGATGGCCTGGATGTTAAAGTAGTGGGT
>DGHE01000085.1 GCA_002392525.1 Bacteroidales bacterium UBA3856
GATGAAGAGCGGGCGCTCTGTCTGGAAGAAGAAGAGCGCGAGCTTTGGACAGCGCTGGAAGAACGGCTGCTCTGCGTGCTGGAAGAAGAGCGGGTGCTCTGCGACACGCTGGAGGACCGGCTGCTCTGGGTCCCGGAAGAAGAGCGGGTGCTCTGGCCGGAGGAGAGGCTGCTTTGCGTGGAACCAGTATTGCGACTGCTGTTGGATGAGCGGGTCTGGGCCACCATGTCGGCTCCTGCCAGAAGGGACAGGGCCAGGGTGAGGGAGGTGGCGAGTGTCATTAATCTTCTCATAGCGTATCGGTTTTTCGGTTAATAATACTGCCCCTTAACGCATAATCCGTGCCAGCTCAAAGATTCTGGCAAGGGCGGCAGGGTCTCCGGAGGAGTGAAGTTCTACGGAAAAAGGGCCCTCGCCCATGGGAACGCCGCGCTCCTGAAGCAGACGGAGCGTCTGGCGGGCTACGGCGGGAGCGGGGTCGATGACCTGTACGCCGGGACCGGCGATGCGCTCGATGACAGGCCTCAGGAAAGGGTAGTGTGTGCAGCCCAGCACCACGATGTCGGCGCCCTCATCCAGCAGGGGCTGCAGCGATGCGCGGACGGTGGCTTCGGCCTGGGGACCGTCCAGGATGCCGGCTTCTACCAGCTCCACAAAGCCCTGGCCCACATGCTCTGCGATACGGACGTTGTCCTCGAAGCGGCCGCGGGTGTTGAGGTATTTGGAGCCTTTGAGGGTGCCGGCGGTAGCCAGTACGCCGATGACGCCGGTGCGGGTGCCCAGCGCAGCGGGCTTCACGGCCGGCTCCATGCCTACAAACGGGACGGAAGGGTACTCCTCCCGGAGCGTGGCAATGGCTGCAGCCGTGGCCGTATTGCAGGCCACTACAATGATATCGGCCCCCTTCTCCAGCAGGAACCGGGTAATGAAGCGGGCCCGGGCCTGGATATATTCTGCAGTTTTTTCCCCGTAGGGGCAGTGGGCATTGTCGGAATAATAGACGAAGCGCTCCCGGGGGAGCACTTTTACGAGCTCGCGGTAGACGGAAAGTCCTCCGCTGCCGGAATCGAATATGCCAATCGTTGCCATTATCAGTACAAATATACTGTTTTTTGTAAATATTTAGAGTATCTTTACACTGATTATGAAAACAACCTGGAATAACCTATTGTCCTGCACCGTATGGGTCATGTCCATCCTTGCGGGAAGCCCGGCACGGGCGCAAAACTTGTCTGATTATGTAGACCCCTTCATCGGCACCTCCGGTATGGGACACACCTTCCCCGGAGCCTGCGTCCCCTTCGGTGGGGTGCAGTTGAGCCCCGACACGGACACTATCCCGCACAACGTGGGTGGAAAATACCAGGCAGAGGTGTACTCCCTCTGCGCCGGGTACCGCTATGAAGACCCCACCATCGTGGGCTTTTCGCATACGCACCTCAGTGGCACCGGCCACTCGGACCTGGGAGACATCCTTCTCATGCCCACCACCGGGCCGCTCCATCTGAATCCCGGTACGGCCGATGCCCCCGAAACAGGCTATCGCAGCCGCTACAGTCATGGCTCCGAGACGGCGCACCCCGGCTACTATGCCGTGACGCTGGAAGATTACGGGATCAAGGCCGAACTCAGCGCCACCGCCCGCACCGGCATCCATCGCTATACGTTCCCTTCCGGGGAAGATCGGCATCTGGTGATGGACCTCTCGCACGGAATCTACAACTACGAAGGAAAAACGCTCTGGGCCAGCGTACGAGTAGTATCGCCCACGCTGGTGACGGGCTACCGCATTACGCAGGGATGGGCCCGCGAGCACTATACCTATTTCGCCGTCCGCTTCTCCCGCCCCATCAGCGACTACGGCTGCCGCGAGAAAGTGGCATCGGCCTATAACGGTTTCTGGCGCAAGTTCCGCACAGACCACCATTTCCCCGAGATGGCGGGGCGCGGGCTGGCCCTGTGGTTCGACTTTGACTGGGCCGATGCCAACGACCTCACGGTGCAGGTGGCCCTGAGTGCTACCTCAACCGAGGGCGCGCTGCGCAATCTGGAGGCCGAGGCCGGCAGTTTCGACGAGATCAGGGCCGATGCCGGCGCCGCATGGGAGCGCGAGCTGGGGAAAGTATCGGCCAAGGGAACCGACGACGAGCTCAAGATGCTCTACACCTCCCTCTACCATACCATGATCAACCCTTCCGTCTATGACGATGTGGACGGCGCCTACCGCGGCCTGGACGGTGGCATCCATAAGGCCGATGGCTGGAACAACTATACCGTCTTCTCGCTCTGGGATACTTACAGGGCCGAGCATCCGCTGCTGCTTCTGATGCACCCGCAGCGGGCGCGCGACATGGGATTCTCCATGCTGGCTCACCAGGAACAGAGTCCCCACGGACTTCTGCCCATCTGGTCCCTCATGGCCAACGAAGGATGGTGCATGAGCGGGTACCATGCGGTGTCGGTGCTCTCGGACGCGGTGTCGGCCGGCATCGGCCTGCCGGGAGACCGCACGCTCTCGGCCATGACGGCAACGGCGACCGTCCCTTATCTGGAAGGCCTTGAGGACTATATGAAAATAGGGTATGTCCCCCTGGAGGTTTCTTCTACCGGTGCTTCCACCACGCTGGAGTACGCGTACGACGACTGGACCATTTACCGGGCTGCCAGGCTGGCGGGTCGGGAAGACGTGGCGCGGGAATACCGGAAGCGGGCCTTCAACTACGTACACCTGTTCCCGCTGGGAGAGCGCTTCGCGCAGGCACGCTACCGGGATGGCCGGTGGAAAAAGAATTTCGATCCCCGGCAAACCTACGGAGAAGGCTTCATCGAAGGGAATTCCTACAATTTCTCGTTCCATGTGCCGCACGACGTAGCCGGGCTCATTGACCTGATGGGAGGAGAAAAACAGTTCCTCAGCATGCTGGACACGCTTTTCTCGCAGCCGTTGGATCCCCGGTACTATGCCGACAACGAGGACATCGAGGAGTCCTGCCTCATCGGCGGATATGTGCACGGCAACGAACCGTCGCATCATATCCCGTATCTGTTTGCCTGGACCTCGAAACCATGGAAAGGCGAGTACTGGCTGCGGGAGATTATGGAACGGATGTACCGGCCTGTCCGGGACGGCCTGGGCGGCAACGACGACTGCGGACAGATGAGTGCGTGGTACATTTTCAGCGCCATGGGCTTCTATCCGGTGTGCCCGGGAAGCGGGGAGTTTGTGCTGGGTGCGCCCTTCCTGCCGCGGATGACCCTGCAGCTGGAGGGAGGAAAGAGCTTCACGGTGCTGGCTCCCGGCGTGAGCAGCCGCAACCGCTATGTACAGCGGGTGAAGCTGAACGGGAAAAGGCTGACAAAGCGCTTCCTTACCCGGGAAGAGATTCTCTCCGGCGGCGTGCTGGAGTTTGAAATGGGTCCGCGTCCCGGAAAGAGGGGAACGCCCCGGAAGGCAGATCTGCCGTACTCCCTGTCGCAGGAGTAGAATTTCTTTGTATCTTTGCAGTCTATGACTACACAGGAACAGATCAAAGATTTGCAAGAGCGGGTAGCTGCGCTGGACGGCTGCCTCCATATAGACGACAAACGGAAGGAAGTGGCGGCCAAGACCGAGGAAACCCTGGCGCCCGATTTCTGGGGAGATCCCAAGGCGGCCGAGGCTTTCCTGAAGAAACTCTCCGGTATCAAGTCGTGGGTGACGGACTTTGACAAGGCCCGCAGTCAGGCCGATGACCTGGACGTACTTTACGACTTCGCCAAAGAAAGCCTGAACGGCGCGGAAGACGAAGCCATGGAAACGGCCGAATCCAAAGAACTGGACGCTGCCTACGCGCAGGCCGTGGAGGCTGTGGAAGCCCTGGAGCTTCGCAACATGCTGGGCAACGAAGGAGACAACCTGGGAGCTGTCCTTACCATCAACTCCGGAGCCGGCGGCACCGAGGCCAACGACTGGAGCGCCATGCTCATGCGCATGTACACCCGCTGGTGCGAGCGAAACGGCTACAAGTACACGGTGACCTCGCTGCTGGAAGGCGAAGAAGCGGGCATCAAGAGCACCATCATCGAGGTGGAAGGAGATTACGCCTACGGCTACTTGAAGGCCGAAAACGGCGTGCACCGTCTGGTACGCATTTCCCCGTTCAATGCCCAGGGCAAGCGCCAGACCACTTTCTCCAGCGTGTTCGTGTACCCGCTGGTGGACGATACCATTAACATCGAGATCAATCCCTCGGACCTGGAGTGGGATACCTTCCGCAGCGGCGGCCATGGCG
>DGHE01000172.1:0-2252 GCA_002392525.1 Bacteroidales bacterium UBA3856
GACCTTCGCCATTTTCCGTCTATTCGGCTGGCCGCGCCACCACCCATACCGGGCAGTGGTCGGAGACGCCGGCGCGGTAGCGGGGGCCGGTGTAGGTGCGGAGAGGTTTTGTGCCGCCGTGGGCAGCATCAGGCTCTTCCAGGAATGGAATATGGACTATTTCCATTGTGGCATCAATGCCCGCCGAGAACACAAGGTCGATCAGCTCCCATCTGCCGTCATACTTTATAGTGCCATGGCCTTTCCGGTGAAGCGGAAGAGCCAGGTTATTCATTTCCAGAAGCTCAAAGACTGGGTTGTCCGGGGTGTCGTTGAAATCCCCGACGGCCAGAATGTGCATAACTCCGGCGTTCTGCAGCGAATCCTTGACCACCTTCAGCCGTTCTACGGCCTTCAGGCGGCGGGGCTCCGATGCCGCCCCTCCGTACTTTGAAGGATGATGGTTCACAAGTACGGCCACATCCTCCCCGTCCGGAGCTGTGAAATGGGCCAGCAGAATGTCCCGCGTTGCCATTACGGTACTGTCCTGCAACAGGTGGCATGGCTTTGAATCTACAAGGCTTAGGCGCGACGAGCGGTAAAGAAGCGCCACGTCAATTCCGCGCGGGTCCGGCGAGTCATAGTGTACAACGCGGTAGTCCAGCTTTACGAGTGCTGTACTTTGCAGTAAACGCCTCAGGACAAAGGAGTTCTCTACCTCGGCAAAGCCAATCACGTCCGGCAGGCCGCCATGTTCGCCGGCGGTCCAGAGCAAACCTTTCGCAATTGCATTACACTTGGCCTGGAAGCGTTTACGGGTCCAGCGCCTTTCTCCCATCGAGGAAAACTCCGCATCGGACACGCTGGTGGAATCATTCCGCCAGTCAAAGAAGTTCTCAAGGTTCCAGAACATTACCCTCAGGGAATCCCTCTCCCCTCCACGCGCCGCCAAGGGCAGGCAGCACAAAAACAGAATCAACACCCACTTTCTCATAGCGGGTGCAATATAATAATAATTGATTAATTATTCCAACCCGTCCTTAAAAATGCCCCTTTTTAAGGACGCTACCCCTTCGCAACGGCATGTCATCCTTAAAAATGGCCTTTTTCAAGGACGGACCTATCTAAATTAAAGCGGTCAGGCCAACAATGACGATCCCTATCGGCGCCACATAACGAATAAGGAAGTATACCAGGCCGAAGATGCGGTTGTTGCGCTTTCCTCCGTTTGTGAATTCGTCGCGGACGTCGGCCTTGGACATTTTCCAGCCGACGAAAAGCACGAAGAGAAGCCCGCCCAGAGGCATAAGCACATTGCTGCAGAGCTTGTCAAGAAGATCGAAGAAAGTAAGGCCGATGACCTTTACTCCCGAAAGCGGCCCGAAGGACAGCGAGCACACGACACCGACCGCCCACGTGATGAGTGCTAGCAGAACGGTGCTCTTTGTACGGCTCATACCCTTTTCCTCCGAAAGGTACGCTACGCCTACCTCCAGGACCGAAATTGATGATGTGAGCGCCGCCACAAGAACGGTAAGGAAAAACAGTATGGAAATAACGGCTCCGACGGCCGAATGCATCCGATTGAAAATGAACGGCAGAGTGTCAAAAACAAGGCCTGGGCCCTCTCCGGGGGCGATTCCCGCAGAGAACACCGCCGGCATCACGGCAAAACCGGCCAGCAGCGCAAAGGCAAGGTCTGACACCTCCGTGCCGATCCCGGACGTCACCATATTCTCATCCCCGGGCGCATAGGAAGCGTAAGTGAGTATGGTCCCTACGCCAAGCGAAAGCGAGAAGAAAGCCTGGCCCATTGCTGCAGCAATGCTTCCGGGGGTGAGGCGGGAGAAATCCGGCTTCACAAGATATTCGACGCCTTTGAACGACCCCGGCAGCGTCATTCCGTAGACGGCAATCACCACGATGAGGACAAACAGCAGGGGCATGGCCACCTTTGAGAATTTCTCGATGCCGTTCTTTACCCCCAGCAGAATCACCAGGGCGGTAAGCGCCATGAATATGGTATGCATTATTATCGGCTCCCAGGTCTTGGAAATGAATCCGCCGAAAAGGCCCCTCGGGTCGTTTGCGAATGCGCCGGTGCATGCTTTCCAAAGATAGTCTACAGACCAGCCGCCTACAACGGAATAATACCCTAGAAGGATGAGCGGAGTGAGTACGGTAAGGAGTCCCACCCATTTCCACCGGGTTCCCGGGGCAAGCCTCTCCATCGCCCCGAAAGTGTTCCCGCGGCCCCTTCTGCCGATAATGCT
>DGHE01000172.1:2368-6029 GCA_002392525.1 Bacteroidales bacterium UBA3856
GCGCCTCCGTTCTGTCCCACCAGATAGGGGAACCTCCATATATTACCCAGGCCGATAGCGCTTCCCGCCATGGCCAGAACAACCGCTATGCGGCTTCCGAAATTTTCTCTGCCCTGTTTCACGTCAGCTTAGATACAGCTCTTGCAAAGATAAGTAAATTGTGCTAATTTTGTGTGTTATGAAGCAGTATTTAGACCTGTTACGCCACATCCGCACAAACGGAGTCATGAAGGAAGACCGCACCGGTACCGGAACGCAGAGCGTTTTCGGCTACCAGATGCGCTTCAACCTGGCCGACGGCTTCCCTCTCCTAACCACCAAGAAAGTTCACCTCAAGTCCATCATCTACGAGCTGCTCTGGTTCATTGCCGGAGACACCAACGTCCGCTACCTCCAGGAGCACGGCGTGACGATATGGGATGAATGGGCCGACGCGGACGGCAACCTCGGTCCCGTCTACGGCCATCAGTGGCGCTCATGGCAAACGACAGGACAAAGGACAATCGACCAACTTTCGCAGGTAATCGACCAGATTATGCACACACCGGACTCCCGCAGGATGCTTGTAACGGCCTGGAACCCCTCCGACGTGGAAAAAATGGCACTCCCTCCCTGCCACTGCCTGTTCCAGTTTTACGTGGCAGAAGGCAAGCTTTCCTGCCAGCTTTACCAAAGAAGTGCCGACGTCTTCCTGGGCGTTCCGTTCAATATCGCATCATACGCGCTCCTCACCATGATGATAGCCCAGGTCTGCGGCCTGCAGCCCGGCGAGTTCATCCACACAACAGGAGACACCCATATCTACAGGAACCATTTCGAGCAGGTAGAGCTCCAGCTTTCACGTGAGCCCCGCAAGCTCCCCACAATGCATATCAACCCGGAGGTCAAGAGCATATTTGAATTCAAGTATGAAGACTTCACCCTTGAAGGATATGATCCCTGGCCCGCCATCAAAGCCCCCGTTGCCGTATGAAAAAATGTCTGATAGTAGCCGTAGGGCAGAACTATGAAATCGGCGTGAAAGGCGCCCTTCCATGGCACATCCCCTCAGATCTCCAGTACTTCAAGAAAACCACGCTGGGCTGCCCTGTAATCATGGGTCGCACCACATATTTTTCCATCGGCAGGCCACTTCCCGGCAGGAAGAACATCGTCCTTAACCTGGGAGGAGACCCCATCGACGGCGTCACCTGCGTCTACTCCTTCGATGAGGCATACAGGGAAGCTGAAGTAACCGGAGCCGAAAAGTGCTTCATCATCGGCGGCGCCTCCGTCTACAAGGCCGCCATGCCGGAGATGGACCTCCTCTACATCACCCGCGTGCACAAGGACGTTCCCGGGGCCGATGCCTTCTTCCCGGAAATCAAACCATCCGAGTGGCATCTTGACAGCACCACGCCGGCAGAGGATGCCGTTTCCGGCTTCAAACTGGACTTCGAAGTTTATTCTCCCGCTAAAAATATGATAACCAAAGAACTCTGGGGAACAGCCCCCGACGGGAAGGAAATCTTCCTCTATACCCTCAAAAACGCCTCCGGCGCATACGTAAAGCTCTCAAGCGTCGGCGCCGGCATCGTCTCCATCGTGGTCCCGGACAAGGACGGCAAGCTGGACGACGTCGTCATCGGCTACAAGAACGCCCTCGACTATTTTGCCGACGGTCCCTGTTCCGGCAAGATTCCCGGCCGCTTTGCAAACCGCATTGCGAAGGGCCGCTTCACGCTGGACGGCGTGGAGTATACCCTCCCCATAAATAACGGGCCCAACCATCTTCACGGCGGCCCCGAAGGCTTCCAGAACCAGGTTTGGGAGAGCCGCATTGACGGCGATGCCGTAGAGTTCATGTACTTTGCCGAAGACGGAGAAGCCGGCTATCCCGGCGCCCTCAAGGCCGTTGCCCATTACACCTGGGGAGACGACAATTCCCTGAAGCTCGTACTCACCGCCGAGGCCGACAAGCCCACGGTCGTGAACCTCACCAACCACGTCTACTTCAACCTTGACGGAGAGGGCTCCGGCAGCGTCCTGGACCATGTCCTGGAACTCAACGCCTCCCAGTATCTCCCCACGGACGAAACCCTCATCCCGCTTGGAGAGCCGGAAGACGTAGCCGGAACGCCCATGGACTTCGTAGAGGCAAAGCCCATCGGCAGGGATATCAATGCAGATTTCCCGGCCCTCAAGTATGGCAAAGGCTATGACAACTGCTACCTGATTGATGGCTATATTCCCGGCCAGCTTTCCACAGCCGCAGAGCTCTGGGCGGCAAAGAGCGGCCGCCATCTGGAGGTCCTCACAACCCAGCCCGCCGTGCAGATTTACACCGGCAACTGGCTCAAGGGGTGTCCTCAGGGCAAGAGCGGCCGCGCATACGAAGACTACGACGGCGTAGCCATCGAGTGCCAGCACTGCCCCGATTCCCCCAACCGTCCGGAATATCCTTCAACGGTCCTGAGGCCCGGAGAGGTTTACGAAGAGGCAATTATCTTTGCATTTGACGCATAAACGTAAGCACCTTCTCTACCGTAGCGTCTTTCAGGATGACGCGCTTGGAAGAATCCAGCAGGTACAGTGACGGAATGGCGCGTACATTATATATAAGGTCTTCCCTTATCTTGAAATTATGGTCGTAACCGTTTATCCAGTTCTTTGGATAGGTTGCGGCCTTTGCTTTCCAGGCGTCAACCTCCCGGTCGATGAAGATATCGGCAACTTTAAGCTTTCCGGAGGCCTCCAGATCGGCAAATTCATGGTAGGCGTTCATGGTCTCCAGCAGCTCTTTGCATGCGGTGCAGTCCGGGTTGCCGAAGATGAGAAGAAGCATGTCGGCCTTGATGGAGTGCATGGTGCGGCGGCGGCCGGAGATGTCTGTGAACTGGAAGTCTGCGGCTACGGTTCCGGGCCTGTTGAGGGAGCACATGCGGGCCTGCCAGGCATATCGGCCCCTGGCGGTTTCGTCTACGAGGGGAGACTGTGACAGGCGGGTTGCAAGGGGCAGCCAGCACTCTTCACTGCGAAGAGGGGAGTTGGGGTCGTAGAAGTAGCGGGAGGCGAGCTCTGTCATGGGCTCAAACGCATCCCCCGCCGAAGAGATACGCTCAAAAAAGGCTCCCATCGCCTTTTCCGGCTGCTGGATGTACGATGTAAGAATGGTGGCAAAAACGCCCATCTGGCGCTCTACCTCGTCCTTTTTGACACCGGCAATATGCAGCGAGTCCGTGGGATAGTCTCCCTTTACAAACGCGTCCCAGAAGTGCTCTGCGGCGTAATTGATGCGGGCGGTCTCGTCTTCCACCATCGCCGGGACAACCACCTGCGGAAACTCACGGCTCTTGGGCTCTGATGCCTGTTTTTTTCTTGGTCCGCAGGAAAGAACCATGGCGGCCGCTGCTAGTGCAAGTGCTAACTTTCTCATCATGAAAGCAAAGTTAGCCGATTTTTCTTAACTTTGTCAATCGTATGAAGAAAACATTGCTATCGGCTATAGTGGCCCTTGTGTCGCTCAGTGCATCGGCCCAGTTCTACACAAACGGTGACGATCCCGCCTCCCTTCGCTGGTTCAGCGTAGAGACGCCTTACTATAAGATTATCTATCCCCAGGGGGCCGACTCCCTTGCCCGCGTATACGGAACCCTGCTGGAGCAGTTCCGCGTGCCGATGG
>DGHE01000056.1 GCA_002392525.1 Bacteroidales bacterium UBA3856
GGTGTCATCCACACAGATTTCGAGCGCGGCTTCATCCGTGCCGAGGTTATCAAATACGAGGACTTCGTACAGTACAAGACCGAAGCAGCCGTCCGTGCCGCCGGCAAAATGGGCATCGAAGGCAAGGAATACGTAGTACAGGACGGTGATATCATGCACTTCCTCTTTAACGTGTAATTGCGAACCGCTGATAAATCGCTAATTTACAATGTTTTAATTTTTTCTCTTTAGGTTATCCTGCCTAAAGAGAATTTTTTATATTATTGATTCTTAGCGCTTTACATGTGTATCGAGATTTGAATGGGACAATGATCAGACACTCCGCCCACGTAACGAGGGCCAGAATACGTGCGAAGGGGCTTGGTGCCCGTATGGGCGCCGTCCCGCGTCATGAGGAAGGGAATCTGGAGGATGCGCATGGGACCCGTCCGGGCCGATGACGATGCAAAGAACATGTCAATCAGCTCCCACTGTCCCTCGTATTTGATGGTCCCTTTTCCTTGCCGATGCAGGTTCTCGGCCCTATTCTCCAAACTCGGCGCAAGGAGCTGGAAGGCGGGATTCTCCGGGGTGTCGTTCATATCACCCATGGCGAGGATCCGCGTGGTACCATCGGCCTGCAGGGAATCGGCCAGCTGCTTGAGGCGCATGAGCGCCAGCCTTCGTCGCCCCGCCGAGGCAGCCGCTCCGCCGTACTTCGAGGGATGGTGGTTCACCAGAAAGGCAATTTCGCTCCCGGCCGATGTCCGTAGCTGCGCCAGCAGGATGTCCCGCGTAGCCAGTACGGATGAGTCACTCGCGTAGAGGTGACAGGGTTTGGCCGATACGAATTCCGCCCTGGATGCCCTGTACAGCAGCGCCACATCGATGCCGCGTGTGTCCGGCGAGTCAAAGTGCACAATGCGGTAGTCCAGCTTTCGCAAGGCCGTTTCCTGCAGGAGTTGCTTCAGGACGCGGGCGTTTTCTACTTCGGCCAGGCCGATGACATCCGGCACACCAGCCCACAGGATGGCCTTTGCAATGGCGTCGCACTTGGTTTTAAAGCGCTTCCGGGTCCAGCGTCGGGTTCCTTGCGAGGAAAATTCGGCGTCCGACACGCTGGTGGAGTCGTTGCGCCAGTCAAAGAAGTTTTCTACGTTCCAGAACAGCACCCTGAGGCTGTCTGCTGGCTGGGTTGCTGCCAATAGCAGGCAAATAAGCAGTGTCTTCATACAGCAAAGATATAAAGTCTGTAGAATGCCTTTTGTGACGAACCGTGTGTAATTAGCTGTGCATTAGCGGTTTACGTTTTTCTCTTTAGGCTGGACAACCTAAAGAGAAAAACGTAAAACATTGTATTTGAATTGGTTATGCTGGGTTCGCGAATGGGCGGCTTTCACGGGAAGGCCGATTTTGTGTACGTACATCGGGAAGGTCCTCCCAAAACTCCCAAACTTTCCTTATCTTTGTAAGACAATCTAACGAAACCAGTAACATGAAAACTAAAATCCAGGCAAAATTCAAGGAACTCTTTGGAAAAGAGGGTACGCTTTACATGTCGTCGGGCCGCATCAATCTCATTGGTGAGCACACAGACTACAACGGTGGTTATGTATTTCCCGGCGCCATTAACTTTGGCATCATGGCCGCCATCGAGCCCAACGGCACCGATAAAGTGAAGGTATTCTCCCTCGATTTCAACGAGTACGTGGAGTTTGGCCTCAAGGAAGAAGATAAACCCGCCCAGCAGTGGGCCTCATATGTGTTTGGCGTGTGCCGGGAAACCCTCAAGCGGGGTGGAAAGGTGCAGGGCTTCAACGCCGTGTTTGCCGGCGATGTGCCCCTGGGAGCCGGCCTCAGCAGTTCTGCTGCCCTTGAGAGCGTGTTTGCCTATGCCATTAACGAAATCAACGGCAACGGCATAGAGAAGTTCGAACTTGCAAAGATCGGCCAGAGCACAGAGCACAACTACTGCGGCGTGAAGTGCGGCATCATGGACCAGTTCGCCTCCATCTTTGGCAAGGAAGGCTCCCTTATCCGCCTCAACTGCAAGACAGGGGAGTACAAGTACTTCCCCTTCAACCCCGTAGGTTACAAACTGGTGCTCATCGATTCCTGCGTTAAGCACGAGCTCGCCTCCAGCGCCTATAACAAGCGCCGTGAGTCCTGCGAAAACGCTGCTGCTGCCATCCGCAAGAACCACCCGGAGGTGGAATTCCTGTCGGACGCCAAGCGCCTGTGGCTGGACGAAGTCCGCGCCGAAATCCCTGAGGAAGACTTCCTGCGCGCAGAATACGTGATTGGTGAAGTGCAGCGCGTGCTGGATGTGTGCGATGCCCTCGAAAGAGGAGACTACGAGACCGTGGGCGAAATGATGTACCAGACCCACTTTGGCCTGAGCCGCCTCTATGAGGTTTCCTGCGAAGAACTCGATTACCTGAATAAGCTGGCCCGCAAGATGGATGTGACGGGCTCCCGTGTCATGGGCGGCGGCTTTGGCGGCTGCACCATCAACCTGGTGAAAGAAGAGTTGTACGCTCCTTTCATCGAGGCTGCCAAGAAGGGCTTCGAAGAGAAGTTCGGCCACGCCCCCAAGATTTATGATGTAGTAATTAGCGATGGCGCTCGTAAGCTGTAAAAACTGTAACAAACAGACGGAGGTAGAACTCCGTCAGAGTATAAATGTCGCCCTTGATCCGGAACTCAAAGCCCGGGTCAAGGACGGCTCTCTATTCGTATGGGAGTGCCCCTACTGCGGCCAGCGCAACCTGGCACTCTACCAAACCCTTTACCACGACCCCGACGCAAAACTAATGGTGTGGCTCCTTCCCGGGCAGGCACAGCCGCCAAAGGCTGTAGCCGATGCCGTGAAGGAGCTTGAAGGCTACACCCTCCGCATCGTTCGCGAAGTGGGAGACCTCATCGAGAAAGTGAACCTTCACGACGCCGGCCTCGACGACACCGTCCTGGAAATGTGCAAGTGGGTGATGAGAAGGGAGCTGGCCGATAAGAATCCCGATGCGGCCGATGCCAAGCTAAGATTCCTCCGTATGGAGGGGGCCGATAACGAACTGGTCATGGCCTTTCCCCTGAACGGGCAGATGCAGGTAATCAACGTCGGCTTCAACGTCTACGAAGATGCCCGCGGCATCCTCATGCGCAACCCCTCCGTCAAGCCCGCCGACGGCTTTGCCGAAGTCAATGCCAGCTGGATTGAGCAGTTCTTCCGCTAAAGCAGTGCCCTCAGTACTTTCTCGGGAGGGGCATCCTTGAGCAGAACCGTCTTGTTCTCATCCAACAGATACAGGGAAGGCACGGCGCGAACATTATAGATAAGGTCTGTGCGGATGCTGAAAGTGGGGTCGTAGCCGTTGATCCAGGAAGCCGGATAGGCGGCTTTCCGGGCCTTCCAGAGCTCGATGTCCTCGTCAATGTAGATATCCACCACCTTGAGGGTTCCATCGGCAATCTGGGCCGATAATTCGGGATACTGCGTAAAGGTATCCTGAATCTCCTTGCAGGCCGTGCAGTCCGGGTTGCCGAAGATAAGGAGCGTGCGCCGTGCCTTAATCCCATGCAGCGTCCGGCGTTTGCCGTCGGTGTCCACGAAGACGAAGTCGGCAGCCTTGGTGCCCGTGCGGTTGAGGGCGCATTTCTCCGCGTCCCACGCATAGCCCATCCGATAGTCGGGGTCGATGAGGGCCGATGCCGCCAGCCGCGTCACAAACGGCAGATACAGGTCTTCGCTGCGGAGCGGAGAGTTTGGGTCGTAGAAATACCGCGTGGCGAGCGCCACGGTCTTCGGCAGTATGTTTCCCTGCGGATGTGCCAGCTGAAAGGATTCAAGCCGGTCATAGAACAGTTCCATGGACCGGACACCATCGCTGAGGGAAACCTCCTGAAGAAAAGATGCAAAGAGCCCCATTTCCTGTTCCAGTTTCTCCAGCGGAACGCCGTTGACCGTGAGCGAATCACAGAAATACAAACTGTCCGTAGCCGTAAACCGGTCCCAGAAGTGCTGTCCCAGCCAAACCACTCTCTCTGATGGCTCCGTAATCATCATGGGAATCACCGCCGCGGGAAAGTCCCGGGTGAGAACCGCGGGGGCCGATGTCTTCTTCCCCGGCCCGCAGGAGAACAAAACCGCCGTCAAAGCGGTGAGAATTATGAGTCTTCGTCCTTTCATATTACACAAAATTACGCTTTTTTTCTAAATTTGCGTTGTATGCAAAGAAAGACACTCCTACTTATTCTGTCACTGTTGTGCGCCATTCCATCGAGCGCCCAGTTCTTTCTGGCCGGAGATGACCCTGCTCGCCTGCGCTGGTACAGCGTGGAAACTCCTCATTATGAACTGATTTACCCGGAAGGAGCCGATTCCCTGGCCCGCAGCTACGGCCGCGCCCTGGAGCAGTTCCGCATTCCCATGGGACGGAGCCTGGGCGGCATGACGCCCGGTGACGGAATGCGCCGCAAAATGCCCGTCGTGCTCCACACAAACCATATCTATTCCAACGGCTCCGTAGGCTGGGCCCCCAGCCGCATGGACCTCTACACCCACCCCGAGTTCTACGGCTCCGAGCCCACCTCCTGGACTACCATGCTGGCCTCCCACGAACCCC
>DGHE01000115.1 GCA_002392525.1 Bacteroidales bacterium UBA3856
TCTACCCAGGCGGGAAGGGAGGGGCTGCCAATCTCTTCCTCTCCCTCGAAGATGAATTTCACGTTGTGCCGCAGCCGGCCGCTTTTCAGCAGGAACTCGAAGGCCTTGAGGTGCATGAACAGCTGGCCCTTGTCGTCGTTGGCGCCCCGGCAGTAGATGGCGTCCTCCCCGGTGGCAGGGTCCTTGGCAATCACGGGCTCAAACGGGTCTGTGCGCCATTTTTCCAGCGGCTCCGGCGGCTGCACGTCGTAGTGGCCGTACACCAGCACCGTCCGGGCTGCGCCCATGTCCTTGTAGCCGTACACAACGGGGTGCCCGGCGGTTTCGTACACCCGGGCATCATCGGCCCCGGCCTCTTTCAGCAGTTCCGTGAGCCGTGTGGCACACTTGTACATATCCTGTTTGTGCTCCGGCTTGGCGCTGACGGAGGGAATCCTCAGAAGCGTGAACAGTTCCTGGAAAAACCGTTCCTGGTTTGCTTGGATATAATTTTTCATGTGGTTATCTGTTTCTACAAAGATAACAAAAAGTTCGTATCTTTGTGCCCGTATGGTAAAAGCGATCGTATTCGATATAGGAGGGGTCCTCGTAGAGTTGGACACGGCCCGGTGCATAGAGGCTTTCCGGAGCATCCTGGGCTTTGAGCGCATCACGGAAATCCTGGACCCGTGCCACCAGAAGGGCATTTACGGAGATATGGAAGCCGGCACGTTACCGGCCGATGAATTCTGTCGGCTCATCCTGGCGGAATCCCGCCCCGGATGCGGCAAGGCAGACGTGGCCCGCGCCATGGCCGCCCTGCTGGTGGGTATGAGGGAAGACACCGTGCAAACCGTCAAGCGCCTTCGCGGGCGGTATCCGCTGTACCTCCTTTCCAACAACAATCCCATCTCCATGGCCCGCACCTATGAGATTTTCCGGGAAAACGGGCTGGAGGCATCGGCCACCTTCCGGGACCAGTTCATTTCCTGGGAGATGAAGATGCTCAAGCCTTCGCGGGAAATCTACGACGAGTCGGTGCGCCGCATCGGCCTTCCCGCCGGGGAAATCCTTTTTGTAGATGACAACCAGGCCAATGTAGACGGCGCCCTGGCCGCAGGGCTTCAGGCCCGCTATTACCAGCCCGGTTCCCCCTTGTCCGAATTGTTGGCCGATTTGTAAGCGCCATGTCCCTGTTTTCCTATTTCCGCATCAGCAAACCCGCGGCAAGGCCCTTGCCGGAAGGGGAGGTGGACGCCGCGTACAAGCGGCTTCGCGCCCGCACCTTCTGGGGCGTCACCGTGGCGTACACCCTGTACTACGTGTGCCGGGGAACGCTGGGCGTGGTGAAACAGCCGCTTATCGACGGCGGCGTGCTCACGGCCGGGCAGCTGGGCATCATCGGTTCGGCCTTTTATTTTGTCTATGCGGTGGGCAAGTTCACCAACGGGTTCATTGCCGATTACTGCAACATCCGCCGCTTCATGGCGGTGGGCATCGGGATATCGGCCGCCATCAACCTCATCCTGGGGGTGCTGGGCCTGCTGGCCACCCCTGTGGGAATGGCCTCGCTGCTCATTTTCGGGGTGTTCCTGCTGCTTTGGGGCGCCAATGGCTGGATGCAGTCCATGGGGTCTCCGCCCGGCACCATCAGCCTCTCCCGCTGGTTCCCCTTAACCCAGCGCGGCACCCGCTACAGCATTTTCAGCTCTACGCCGCAGCTGGGCAAGTCCGTGTCCATGGTGATGACGGGCTTCATCGTGGCGGCCGCCGGCTGGCAGTGGGGCTTCCTGGCCGCCGCCGTGGCCGGGGTCATCGGCCTTGTGGTGTCCCTGGTCTTTATTTCCGACACCCCCGAAAGCGAGGGTCTGCCTTCTGTGCAGGAACTCTCCGGAGAGCCTCTGCGGGAAATGGACAAAAAACCCACGCGGGAGCTTCAGAAGTGGGTTTTCCGCCATCCCGGCATTTGGGTGATCGCCATTTCCACGGCCTTTCTTTATATTACGCAGCACGCCGTAAGTGACTGGGGCGTGTTGTTCCTGCAGAAGCAGAAGGCCTTTTCCCTGAGCACCGCCGCCCAGATCATCGGCTATGCCGAGGCTTTCGGCATCACCGGCAACCTCATCGCCGGCTGGCTTTCGGATGTGGTGTTCCGCGGCAACCGCGTGCGGCCCGTGGTCCTTGCCGGCATCCTGGCCGTGGCCTCCCTCTTCGGCTTCCTCTTCCTGGGAGGCGGCTTTGCCCTGAACATGGCCTTCGTGGCCGTCTTCAGTTTCTCCTTCAGCATAGTCTTCTGCATCGTGGCCGGGCTCATGGCCCTGGACTTTGTACCCCGCAAGGCCACCGGCGCCGCCCTGGGCATCGTGGGCATCTCCAGCTATGCCGCAGCCGGCCTGCAGAGCATGGTGAGCGGCTTCCTCATCGGCGGATTCTCGGCCGATGGCTTCTACAACTTCTACCCCGTCTCCATTTTCTGGATCGTGGCCTGTCTGCTGGCCTTCGTCCTGCCGGTAATAGGTTGGAAATACTTAAAGCGGTAAGGGTATAGCCCTTCAAACCCATGGCCACCCTCGGCCATGTAAGAGGGAGGGGCCCGCTGCCGCAGGCAGTGGGAGGGGCCGTAGCGAAGCGGAGGCGGTTTGGGATAGTGTCCCACCCTCCGGAAGATTCTTTGAGGTGGATGAGTTTTACGGGGACAATGAGGGGCTTGTTATGGCCGAAATAGAGCTGGAGAATGCATCAGATGCCTTTGAAAAGCCATCCTGGCTTGGGCAGGAGGTAACCGGAGACAGGCACTACTACAATTCCTACCTGTCAATGCACCCTTTCAAAACCTGGTGATTCCATTTTTAAATAGTTTTATTTTTCCCATATTTTTGCTAAATTTGTGGGCTAAAAAGAAATTTATTATTCTAATTCATAGCAATTATGGTATCTTATAAAGAACTTGGCCTTGTGAACACCCGTGAGATGTTCAAGAAGGCCGTAGACGGCGGTTACGCCATCCCCGCATTCAACTTCAACAACATGGAGCAGCTTCAGGCCATCGTTCAGGCCGCAGCAGAGACCAAGAGCCCTGTTATCCTCCAGGTTTCAAAGGGTGCACGTAACTACGCCAACTCCACACTCCTCCGCTACATGGCCGAAGGCGCCGTAGCATACGCAAAGGAACTTGGCTGGGAGAATCCCCAGATTGTCCTCCACCTGGACCACGGCGACAGCTATGAGCTGTGCAAGGACTGCGTAGACATGGGCTTCAGCTCCGTCATGATCGACGCCTCTTCCCTCCCCTACGAAGAGAACATCGCCCTCACCAAGAAGGT
>DGHE01000161.1:0-505 GCA_002392525.1 Bacteroidales bacterium UBA3856
CCTTCATCGGCCTGCAGAATGCCGGTATCATCGTGAACAATGATTCCACCCTGGTGGGCCTTGGCAAGATCACCGAGGGAACCGCCCTTCTTGGCATCATCGGCCTGTTCATCACGGCCGGCCTCGTGATGGCCAAGATCCGCGGCGGTATCCTCTGGGGTATCCTCCTCACCACGGTCATCGGCCTGTTTATCAAAGATCCCGCAACGGGAGAGGCTATCACCAAGCTGAACGGTTTTGTTTCCCTGCCCGACAGCGTGGGCCCCATCTTCTGCAAGTTCGAGTGGCATAACATCTTCACCCTGGACATGCTGGTGATTGTGTTCACCTTCCTGTTCATTGATATGTTCGACACCATGGGCACCATTATCGGCGTGCATCAGGGTGCCGGCCTCATCCCGGATGACGGCCCCCGCGACAACGTCCCCGGTGCAGAGAAAATGTTCCTGGCCGACTCCATCGCTACCGTAGCCGGCGCCTGCCTGGGTACTTCCACCACCACCAC
>DGHE01000161.1:570-7839 GCA_002392525.1 Bacteroidales bacterium UBA3856
GGCGTAGGTGAAGGCGGCCGTACCGGTCTCACCGCTTTCTCCACGGCCGTGTGCTTTGCCCTGGCCCTGTTCCTGAGCCCGCTGTTCCTGGCCATCCCCAGCGCAGCCACCGCTCCTGCCCTCATCATCGTGGGCGTGATGATGATGCCTTCCATCAAGCGCATCCACTGGGACGACTACTGCAAGGCCATCCCCGCCTTCATCACCATCATCATGATGCCCCTTGCCTACAGCATCTCCGACGGTATCCTCCTCGGTGTCATCTCCTACGTGGCCTGCCACGCCGTTGCCGGCCGCTTCAAGGACATCTCCATTACCATGTGGGTGCTTGCCGTGCTGTTCATCTGCAAGTACATCTTCATTTAGAAGATCGTTTTTGGTTTTTAAACCACCCCGGGTACGCGCTTCCGTGCCCGGGTTTTTTGTTGCTGCGGACTTGTGTCGGGGAACCTGCGACGATAGTACAACCAGCCCGGAATGGCAGCGGAGCGCCTCGCTGCATCGCGCTCGGATTACTCCAAATCCAGGGAGGTACGGGAAACGGGAAGGGAGAAGACAATGCCGACGCCCTCGGTGGAAAGACCGGCGTTTTTGTAGACGGCGCGCATGACAGCGTCTTTGATGTCGGCGGTGACAAGGATGAGTACCAGTTCTTTGTCGGGCTGGATGGTGAGGCCAAAGAATTCTTCGGCTTCGGGATTGGCCGATCCGCGGCCGCGCACGATGCTGCCGCCTTTGGCGCCGGCTGAGCGGGCTGCATTCATCACGTTGTCGGAGTAGCCGGCATTCACAATGCACACTATAAGTTCGTATTTCTTTTCTTCGGCCATGGCGCTTATACTGTTTTTACTTGTTTTTCGTTACTGAGGAACCCGTAAGGCAGGGTGCCGATGATACTGGACAGGGGTACGGTGAACGCTACACCTTTGTACTCTCCTCCCTTGAGGAAGTGCTCATTGAGCCGGGCTATGAGCTCTGCGGCTTCATCGGAGCGGATGATGCTGGTAACTAGCGTCTTGGGCTTGTCTGCAAGGCCCAGGTAGTTGAGGATGAGGTGCGTGGTGCCCTTGCAGGGTACCGTGAACTGCAGATTGGCCTGCTGCGACTGGATAATGCTGGAGTAGTAGGCCTGCTTGCTGTTGTGTACAATGACAAACAGCATCTCCAATTTGACGGGGGCTATATTCCGGGATGGCTGCATGGCTTAATCGAAATAAATGATGGGGTCTTCCTCGGCCGATGCCAGGATGCGACGCATGGCAGCCTGACGGCGACGCCGCTGGGTGATGACCGACCTGAAGCCCAGGCTCTGGATGGTGATGAGCGGAGTCATGGCCACCATGGCCACCACGCCGAAAGCCAGATCCAGCACATGCGATTCGCCCTGCGCCGTGACGCAGATGCCAATTACCATGGGCAGGATGAAACTGGAGGTGAGGGGACCGCTGGCCACCCCGCCGGAGTCGAAGGCGATGGCCGTATAGAGCTTGGGAACAAAGAAGGACAGCCCCAGGGAAATCAGGTATCCGGGGATGATGTAGTACAAAAGGGAAAAACCGTAATAGACACGCAGCACCGACAGGCCGATGGAAACGCCCACGCCGATGGACAGCGCCAGCATCATCTCCCGCTTGGAGACTTCTCCGCCGGTGATTTCGGCTACCTGGTTGTTGAGCACGTGTACGGCGGGCTCGGCCAGCACCACCACCATGCCGATGACAAAGGCAAGGCCGATGGTAAGCGTGGGCTGAGCGGAAAGCTGCATGCCGATCTTGAAGCCGATGGGCATGAACGCCATAGTGACGGCCGTGAGGAACAGCACCAGTCCCGCGAAGGCGAAGAAAACGCCGATGACAATCTGCAGAATCTTGGTCCGCGGAAGTTTCAGGACGGTAAACTGCAGTACAAAGAAGAAAAGGACAATGAAAACCAGCGACTTGGTCACTTCCAGGCTGGCGGTGGCCATGAGGCTTCCCAGGCCCCCTGAGAGAATGCTCTGCATGGAGTAGTCCGGCACCGTGTAATGCATGTCTCCCTGGGAGAACAGGGACAGGAGCAGAACGGCGGCGATGGGCCCCACGGAGCACAGGGCAATGAGGCCGAAACTGTTCTCGGAGGCGTTTCGGCCGCCAATGGTGAGGGCAATGCCCACGCCCAGTGCCATGATAAAGGGCACCGTGATGGGACCGGTGGTGACACCGCCGGAGTCGAAACTCAGGGACAGCAGCATGGGGTTGCGCTCATCCAGCATGAGGGCAGCCAGACAGAAGAGCACCATGTAGGCAAACATGAGGATGCTGGTGAGATCGTGGTGGAAGATAATCTTGATCACCCCGAGCAGCAGCATAAGGCCCACGCCCACACCCACGGTGATGAGGAGGACTGTTCCGTTCATGACCGCGCTAACCTGCGTGGCCAGTACGGAGAGGTCGGGCTCGGCGATGGTAATGAGAAGCCCCATCACAAAAGATACGGTGAGGAGCAGCCCCAGTTTCTTGGAAGAGGTAAGGCCTTCTCCCACGTACTGGCCCATGGGCGTCATGGCGATATCGGCCCCCTGGTTGAACAGACCGATGCCAACAACCAGAAGGAACGTAGCCAGGCCAAAGTTCCCCAGCTCATACCCCGAAATGTCTACCCACGGCGTGAGTGAAAGCACAAGGACAATGAGGCTCACGGGAAGCACCGAGAAAAGTGATTCCTTGAGTTTGTCCATCAGCGGTTCCCAAAATGTTCTGTCCATTATCCTGCGTATTCGGAAGGTGGTACGCCAAACTGTTTCTTGAAGGAGGTGGAGAAGTGGGACAGGGTGTTGAAGCCCGTCATCCAGGCAATCTCGCTCATGTTGTGTTTACCCTCCTTCAGAAGGTCTGCGGCGCGGTTGAGTTTATAGCGTTTGAAGAACACCGACGGGTTTTCTCCCGTGAGGCCCTTTACCTTGTAATAGAACTTGGTGCGGGAAATCTTCATCATTTCCGTCATGTGCACAATGTCGAGGTCGGCGTTGGCCAGTTCCTTTTCCATGAGGTCGTAGAGTTCCTGCATGAAGGCGGCGTCGCGGGGGGAGAGGGCTTCGGAGGAGAGCTCTTCCGTGGTGGTGACGCTGCCCAGCTGCCGGTGCAGCTTTTCGCGGTTCTCCAGCAGCGATTTCACGAGGGCCATGAGGTAGGCGGGCTGGAATGGCTTGGTGACATAGGCATCGGCCCCCTTGTCCAGGCCCTGCACCTGGCTCTCCACGGCCACCTTGGCGGTGACCAGCACTACCGGGATGTGGGAAAGCTGGAGGTCTCCCTTGATGCGGGAGCACAGCTCGTAGCCGTCCATGCCGGGCATTACGACGTCGGAGATGATGAGGTCTGCGGCGTCTTCCGCCATTCCCTTGAGGGCCGATTCGCCGTCGTAGTAGAGTGAGACCTTGTAGTGCGGCTTGAGGAGCACCTTGAGGTAGTTGGCAATGTCAATGTCGTCGTCCACCACTACGATGTGCTTCTTGGCGGCTTCCTCCTCGGGGTTGTCTTCCACGATGGCTTCCGCGAGCATGTGCGTCTGGAGCTGGGGCGCTTCGCTCACGCGCTCGTCCTGCGTGTAGGAGCTCTCGCTCACGGGCAGTACCAGGCTGAAGAGCGCGCCGCCCTCGGGCCGGTTCCACGCGCGGATGTATCCGTGGTGCATGCCGCACAGGACGCGCGCATAGTACAGGCCGATGCCGGAGCCCGCAAACTTCTTACCCGTCTCCGACTGGTAGAAACGCTCGAAAATCTTCTCCAGCTGGTCTTCATCTATTCCGGGACCGCTGTCGGCTACGCTGATGCAGGCCCACTGCTGGTCCGTATCTTTGCTCACCAGCGGGAAGCGGCGGATGGCCTCGGGCCGGCTGAGCACGTCGAAGGAGAGGGAGACCTTGCCGCCCGAAGGGGTGAACTTGAGGGCGTTGGAGAGGAGGTTCATGACCACCTTCTGCACTTTGTCGGCGTCTACCCACATCTCGAAAGGTTCCTCGAGGCCGTATGTGCCCAGCTCGATGCCCTTGCTGCGGGCGTTGAAGCCGAAGAGCTCGGCGGTGTCCCGGAGCGGCTGAATGATGTCCATGTGGGCTACCTTCATCTGGAGCTTGTTATTGCTGATGCGGTTGAAGTCCAAGAGCTGGTTCACCAGCGACAGCAGCCAGGTGGCGTTGCGCCGGATAATGTCCACGAGCTTCTTGTCCTGCCCGGCAATGCTTTCCGACTCCGAGAGCTGCTGCGCCGGACCCGCAATCATGGTGAGCGGGGTGCGGAATTCGTGAGCCACGTTGGAGAAGTAGTTCATCTGGATCTTGTTGAGCTCTTTCTCGGCCTGCTGGGCTTCCTCGGCCCTCTCGCGCTCGCGGCGCACCTGCCAGATGCGGCGGGCGGCCTCCTTCCGCACGCGGCGGACGTGGCGGATGAAGGTGTAAAGGACAAAGAGGAGCATAAGGCCGATGAGCGTCCACAGCATCCATGCCCACCAGCTGTCCTGCCAGGGCGGCAGCACGCGGATGCGGATGCTTTCCTCGGTCTCGGAGATGGTGTGGCTGCCGTTGGCGATGGTGACGCGTAGCGTGTAGCGGCCGGGCGGCACATGGGCGAAGTAGGCGTTGTGCCGGGTATTGATACGAACCCAGTCCTTGTCAAAGCCTTCCAGCTTGTAGGCGTAGCGGATTTGTTCGTAATCGCTGAAATCCAGGGCCGTGAAGGAAATGTCAAAGGCGTTGTGGTTGTGCCGGATGAGGATGTCCGGTTTTTCGGAGAGAATTTTGCCGATGGGCCCGTTCTCGGAGGGACGCACCAGCTGGTTGTGGATGGTAAGGTGCTCGAAGGCGATGGGAACGGTGCGTTTGGCGGGGGCGTCCAGCGGGTTGAAGCAGGTGAGCCCGTGCGTGCCGCCGAAGATGAGCGTACCGTCTTCCAGGATGCACGAGGCGCGCTCCGAGTACTGGTCCCCTCCGGTGCCGTCGGCTTCGGTGAACTGGACGAACCGGCCGGTGGTGCGGTCGTATTTGGCCAGGCCGTTCATGGTGGAGACCCAGATGTTGCCCTGGTGGTCTTCCTCGATGGAACAGACGTCCTGGCAGGGGAGGCCCGGCATGGATTTTTTCTCGCCGGTCCTCTGGTCGCAGAAGATGAGGCCGTTGGTGATGGTGCCCAGCCAGATGTCTCCGGCGCTGTCCTTGAAGATGCGGGTGGGGATCATGACGGAGCGGCGCACCGTGGCCTTGTAGTCCTCGTCCATGATGATCTTCTGCTTCACATCCATTGTGTAGGTGTTCACCGTTACGGGAGCCTGGTTAAAGCAGACGGCCTCCAGCCGGCCGGCTTCCTCCATGCGGAGTTCCGGGACATAGGTCCAGGAGCCGGGGGTGGCGATATCCACCGTCCGGGTGGTGCGGGTGGCTTTGTCGTAGCGGGTGAGGGTGGAGGAGAAACCGCCCACCCAGATATTTCCCTGGTCGTCCTCGGTGATGGACAGGGGGCTCATGGCAAAGAAGAAGCCCTTCTCCCGGAGCTTTTTGCCGTCCCAGGAGCAGCAGAGGATGCGCATCTTGTCACTGAAAAGGAGCCAGAGGTCTCCCTGGGAGTCGCAGAACACCTTGTTGGAGCGGATGTAGCCCACGCTCTTGTCGGGGATGAGGGCGTCGGTGTCTACCGCCTGCAGCTGCCCGCTTTCCAGGTTATAGCACCACAGGCCGTCCATGAGGGTGACAATCCACAGGTTGCCGGCTTTGTCCGTGGTGAGGGACGTGACGGTCTTGTCCCGGAAGGCGTTCACGAGTGCCCGGTTGCCTCCGAAGAGTCCTTTGGCATAATAGGACACGGCGTATCCCTTGTCGGTGGTGCCGAACCACAGGTTGTGCCGGCTGTCCTGGAAGAGGGTGCGGACCTCTGCATCCGGGATGGTATAGGGGAATGCGTTGTCTGACTGGAAAAGCAGGCGGTCCGGATTTTTCTGGTACAGGAAGAAACCCTTGCCAATCACGTTGAGAAGCATGTGGCTGGGGTCTATGGCGAAGAGGATGTCCACATCTCCTCCCATCAGGCGCTTCTCTTCAAGGATGGGGGCGGGAATGGGCTGCCAGGTGCCCGTGGCCTTGTCCAGGATGCCCAGCCGGCCCATGCCGGAGACCCAGACGGTACCGTCCTGGGCGTCGGCGATGTGGTAGGCCTGGAAGCCGGTTCGGACCGTCAGGAGAAGGCTCCAGTCCTCCGTGCTGTAGCAGTTAAGGGTGAAACCGTTCCCGGAAATGACCCACAGGCGGCCTTCGGGGTCCAGCGTCATGCTGGTGGCGCCGAAGGCGTTGAGCTCGCGGAGCACGGGGAGGATGATGTCCTGGTCCGGAAAATAGCAGTAGAGGGAGCTGTTGTTGGAAAGCAGCACCTTGCCGCTACGGGTTTCCAGGATGGTGCTCATGTTGAGGGTGCCGTCCTCCACCGGAATGCGGTGGAAAGTGCCCTGGTCGGTGGAAACGGCCACGCCGTTGACCGTGGCTACGCACAGGCGGCCGTCCTGCAGCGTCTGGATGGCGTTGATCTGGTTGTCGGGGAGGCCGGTTTCGTCGTCGGTGCAGAAGAACTGCTGGAACTCATGGCCGTCAAAGCGGTTGAGCCCGCGCAGGGTTGCCATCCAGATGTGGCCCAGCTTGTCCTCGGCAAAGGCGTTGATGCGCTGGTTGGACACGCGCTGAGACATGACGACGCTTCCTTCGGGCGGTGTGGGGATGTCTCCGCCATTATAAGAAGAACAGGCGCTGAGGCTTATGAGGCTCAGGGCCAGGATGACAATCTTTCTCATATTTACAAATATAGGTAATTTTTTGCAGACGGGAAAAGGCCTGACCCCCTTTGAACACCAGAACAAACAATTGAAAATGCGAAAAAATGACTTTTCTCCTTTTTTTTCATTTTTGCATACAGATAATTTTTGCATAACCATGAAACTAAAACCAGGCTTAACTATCGTGCCGGTCCTCCTTCTTGCCTTCGCGTGCGGCTCGCCCGTAACGCGCAGTGCGAAGGAATGTGTCTCCCCGCTGGAGACATCGGCCAAAACTTCGACCGTGACCATCAAGAGCGGCCCCGTCTGCGGCTATGTGGACGACGGCGTATATATATATAAAGGTATCCCGTACGGGGAGGCGGAGCGCTTCATGCCGCCCGTGGACCCCAAGCCCTGGACGGAGCTCCGTCCCTGCCGCTCCTACGGCCCCGTGTCCCCGCACCCCACGCGCAGCGGCTGGCGGGACGACAGCCAGGC
>DGHE01000180.1:0-8493 GCA_002392525.1 Bacteroidales bacterium UBA3856
GACAGTCTTGCGGATTCTCTATGGTGATTCCGTTGGGGCTCGAACCCAAGACCTACTGCTTAGAGGGCAGTTGCTCTATCCAGCTGAGCTACGGAACCATCCTCAATGGGAGTGCAAAGTTAGTGATTTTTTGACAAATGACAAGTCTTTATCGGGGGCTTAGCGTAAGGAGAAGCTGCAACTGCTGGTTGACGGCTTCCGAGAAGGTAAATGAGCCGTCCTCGCGGGGCGGGAACGTGTCGGTAAGAATGCCGCCCTCATAGTCTACAGACAAGGTTTTGATGCCAATGGTCACGATGCGGGTGAGGTCCTCCAGCGTGGGATACACGTAAACAAAGTTGACGTCGTCGCGGGTTTGCAGCAGGCCGATGACGCTGCCGTCATTGAGCATCAGGCGCACGGCGGCGTCGTAGGGAATGTGGTACTGCTCCTTGGTGCCGATGACGAACGCCAGGTCCAGGTCTTCCTCGTTGTTGTTTTTGTAGTAGAGGTGGGAAAGGAGGATATTGTAGTCAAAGTTCTCTCCCCGTCCCACGACAGGCTCGGTGGCAGACATGATGCTGCCCTGGTTCTCCGTGTAGCTGGCCAGTTTGGCCGATGTGAGCTCGGCGGTGTGGTCTGCGGCGGAGCGGATGGCCTCGCAGTGGCGCTTCAGGAGGTCCCCCAGCTCGTTGGCACCGAAGTTGGCCTGGATATAGTCGTCCGGGTTCCAGCCCGTGATGATGTCTACGCTCTTGATGCCTTTCACCAGTTTCTCCATATCCTGCGGCTCTACGGCATATTTGAGGCGGTTGAGGAACATGCCGTTGTCCTGCCTCTTCTTGGTGGCCGAATCCTCTCCGATCTGATCCATGCGGACCAGTTTGCCGTTCGTAAGGGTAGCCGCCATCTTGACGCCCTTGGGAACCAGCGTGGAGTTGCTCTGCACCAGGTTGATATAGATAAGGTACAGAATGGAACCGTCCGGGAACCCGGCCAGTTCTACGCGAACTTCTGCGGGAATGCCGCCCATGGAGAGTGTCTCGTACTCGGTGGAGATATGGGTTTTCCCCTCATCGCGGTAGTTGGTGCGGATGGTCTGGGCACCGGCCGATGCGGCGAAGACCAACGTGAGGGCCAGGAGAATTGCTTTCTTCATCATTTTGGTATTAGTGCGGCAAAATTACGAAAAAAATTGTGTACTTTTGTCTTTTAGAAATAATTCCTGCGCGCATGAGAAGCATTTTTCGTACCATAGCCTTCGCTCTGACGCTACTGGCCACCGTTTCTTGCAACATAGACTTCATTTACCTCCAGGTCCCCGGAACCAGCTGGTCCCTGGAACAGGGAGAAACGCGCGCGTTCGTCCATTTTGACAGCGAGAGAGTTACTATCGTGCAGCGCAGTAACGCTACCGGTGGCGTGCAGTTCACCAACGGAACATACCTCACCGACGGCCACCGCGTGAAAGTTACCTCGGACGAAGGAACCAGCCACCAGCTTGTGCGTACCTTCACGCACCTGAAGAGTAGTACCTCCAACAAGAATTTTTCCTCCCTGCGCCCCCAAAGCTACGAAACCCTGGACGGAACGGTCTGGACAACCCTCAGGCAGGACGACCTGACGCTCTATTACTTCGAACCCGGTGGAAAATCCCGCCACTGGACGTTCAAGAACGTCCGTCATGAGGAAGGCGTTCCGTACGGCTGGGAAGTGGGGGAAGAAACCTATTCCGTCACCGGCAGCCACGTTGCCCTGGAAAGTGGCGGCGCCACCCTGTTTCCGGAAGTGATGCTCATGGACGATGTCTGGTACATGCATTATCCCGCCCAGGAAGACAACGGAACATCGGCCCTCAGGGGAACGGCCTGGAAGTACGTGACAAACAGCTACCCCGGTATCCTCATCTTCAATACCAACAGCTCCTTCACCCGCGTGCTCGTGAGCAGCCGCGTTCTCTATCAGGTTACCCAGGGCACATACACCGTGAACGGAGATTCCGTCACCCTGAACTTCTCCGATAAATCCGAGACCTGCACCATTAGCGGCAACCGGTTCACCTTCATGGAAAAAACCTACGAATTATTCCAATAAAGATATGTATCAGTTTATTCAAGAGGCAGACCACTATGTCCTGAGTGTGGACAATCACGTGAGTCTGATGGCGGCGCTTGCCCGTTTCTGCGAAGAGGAGCACGTCCTCTCCGGCGTCATCGGCGGCCTGGGCGCCATCAACGAAGCTACCTTCCGTTTCCTGGACCCTGCTACCAAGCAGTATGTAGACAAGACCTTCTCCGAGCAGATGGAGATCACCAACCTCACCGGCAACATCTCCGAAAAAGACGGCAAGCCCTACCTGCATGTCCATATAACGGCATCCAGGAGAGACTACACTTGCGTGGGCGGTCATCTCCTGGATGCGAAAATCAGTGGTGCCTGCGAACTTACGGTAGACTCATATCCGTCTTTAAAACCGGGTCGCCGGGCCGACGAAGAAACAGGTCTTAATCTGTATCGGTTTTAGCGAACATCTCTTTCACTTTGGGAAGATAGCTCTTCCCGAAGACAATGCCGCAGCCCAGTACAAAGCCCAGGAACGTCCAGACAACAAGCGTCTTGGCCCGGCTGTTGGAAGGCTGGCGGGGAACGGTGACAGGCTGGATGATGGTGAGCACGGGGGTGTCCCGTTTCACCTGCATCTTGGCCTGTTCCAGTTGTTTGGCCATTTCTGAGTAGATGGAACTGGTCACGGCGTATTTGCTCTGGAGACGTTCGCGTTCAATGCGGGCGCGGGAAGTGGTCATGTTCTGGGAACGGTCGGTCACGGTGGCCAGGGCGCTCTGATAGCTTTCGGCCTCGGCCTTGATCTCGTTGTAACGGGCCTGTACGTAGTCCAGCTGTTTCTGGGCTTTCTCCGTGCGGAAGCGCGTAATCTCCGTCTGCAGCAGCTGCTGGGCCTTGAGGGCGAGTTCCGCCGTCTGGATGGGCTCCGAGCCGTTTACCATGAGGGTGAGGTATCCTTCCTTCTTATCTACATTGAGGGTGACGCTCTGGGCGATGACCTTGATGATTTTCTCCTCGTCCTTGGTGAGGAGGATGGGCTTGGGTGCACTGTTCCCGTCCCCTTCAGATACGGGCATGGTCATCTCCGGCTTTTCCTTCCGGAGGGCGCCCATGATGACGCCGGGCAGGCCGATGGTGTATTTGAGCACCGTTCCCATGACCGTGGGCTTGACATACTCCTTGGCGTAGGTGTACATGCTTACGGCGGTGTCGGCCTTTTCATAGTGCAGCGGCGCGTACATGAGTTCCTTGCGGAAGGGAACGCTGCTGACAATCTGGGGATATACCAGCGGGGACAGGTCGGAGGCCGTCATGTTGCTGGTTCCCAGGTCGAAGCCGGCCAGGGAAGCCAGGCTGCTGAGGGAGGAATTGCGGGAAGAGCCCACCTGCGGCACCATCACGGTGCTTACGGTGTAGGTGCGCTTCATGGTAAGGGCGGCCACCAGTCCCAGCGCCATGAAAATGGCTGTTGAGATGATGATGGTCTTCCGGCCCTCCCACATGCTTTTCACGAGGGCGATGATGTCGATGCCCTCTTCCTCCTCCTCGTACGGGGGACGCGTATAGTTGTTGTTCTCTACCATAACTAGTTGAGTCTTTCGATGAGCAGGATCATGGAAACGATGGACGTGAGGGCGCTCAGGGAACTGGCGGCCAGCTGGTCCCACTTGATCTTCTCCTTGGGTTCCTCTGCTTTCTCCTGTCGCTTGGTATCCATGCTCAGGGTGATCACCGAGCCGGGCTCCACCTTGGGATAGGTGCGGAAGAACAGGAACTTCTTGGTGCTCTCGCTCTGGTTGTTGGGCAGGGTGACGGTAACGCTGTTGCGGTCTGCAAACTTCTGGAAACCGCCGGCGTAGTTCTTGATGTACCAGGCTGCATTGTGGCCGCCCTGATAGGTGACCGTCTTCTGGGTGGAAGCATATTCCTCGGGAACATACTGGGCCATGCGGGTGCCGATCTCACGGATGGTGACCGTGTTCTCCAGGCGCATGACGTTGATGACATCCCCTTCCATGAGGATGGGATCCTCCTTGTCCCGGCGGCTGTGCCGGATGGCGCCCTTGAGGTCTACGCCAATGGGGCCGCGATTGTTGTAGGTTCGGAACAGCGTGGTGTAGGGGGAGGCATCCTCCATGAGGCCGCCGGCCATCTTGATGACCTCCGACAACTGGGTGCGGCTGTCTTCCAGCACATACACGCCCGGGTAGCGCACGCGGCCGTTGATCTCCACGGTGCGTCCCGTGGCGAAGTTGGGCATCTGGCGAATCACGACGTGGTCGTAGGGCATGAGGTCGAAGGGCTGCAGCGGGTTGTAGTTTTCGTCTACCTCCAGGGTGATGAGGTTGTACTTGACGTCCTTGGTATCGCTTAAATCCAGACGGAACACTTCCACGCGGTTGAGGGCGGCGCCTACCTCGAAGCCGCCGGCCATGGTGATGAGGTCCTGTACGGAGAGGGAAGCGTCATAGGTGGTCCCCAGCGGGTTTTTGACGGCACCGCTGATACGGACCTCTCCCACATTGGTATAGGTTGTGTTGTCGTAGATGCGGAGCTCGTCTCCGGGCTGGAGAAGCTGGTCTTTGTCTTTCTCCAGGTTAATCTGGATGTATTCCTTCTTGTCGGGGTTGGTGATGTCCGTGCGGGTGATGTAGGCCACGGGATAGACGCTGGGCTTGAGGCCGTCGGCCAGTTCAATGGCCTGGCCGATGGTCATGCGGTCGTTGAGGCCGAAGTTGCGGCTAAAGGGAGTGCGGACCTGGCCTACCACGCTGATGGTAGCCTCGTCGCGGAAGTCGGAGAGGGCAAGCACCTTGACGGCATCACGGGCCTGGAGGCTGAAGTCCGGGTTGCCGTTTACGCCCGGGAAGGGAACGGTGAGCACCTCCACGGTTTCGTCGGGACGGGTGCGCTCGATGAGCACGTATTCGGTACGGGCGGTGTAGCGCGGTTTGGCGTTGTCGATGAGGGCCTGGAGGCTGCGGTTCTTGCTATAGTCGAAGTTGCCGCCGTAGTAAACGTCTCCGCTGATGGAAACGTAGTTCTCCATGGGTTTGTTGGCACTCTTGATGCGCACGATGTCTCCACCCTGGAGGTCTACCCTCTGGGCGCCGGACATGACGTTGTTCAGGTCAAATTCCTTGTAAACCTTCTCGCCGTTTTCAAAGCGCTCCACCTGCACGAAGTCCGGATAGACGGAGTAGGTGAGCCCGCCGGCATAGGTGATGAGGTCCAGGAGGGACTCATCGTCTACCATCTCATAGCGCATGGGACGGTTCACGGCACCTTCGATGGTGACTACCTTGTTTGCTATGGGGACAAACAGGACATCGTTGTTCTGGAGGTCGTACTGGGCGGCCTGGGTTTCTCCGGTCATGAACTTGTACAGGTCCAGGCGGGAAGTCTTTCCTCCGCGGGAGCGCTGGATGTTACGCAGCGAACCCAGCTCGGTGGGGCCGCCGGCGGCAGCCAGAGCGTTGAAGGCGGTGTTGAGGGCGCTCACGGTGAAGCCGCCCTGCACGCCTACCTCACCATAGATGTTTACGGTGATGGTACGGGCCGTGGTGATGGTGACGGCAATCTGGTCCTGGCGGAAGGAGTAGTGCTGGGCCAGCTTGGTCTTGATGGCGCTGCGGGCCTGGGCCAGGGTGAGGCCTTTGAGGAAAATCTTGGTGGCACCGGCGGGCTGGATGGAACCATCGGCCTCGATGCGCTGGTGAATCTCTGTCTGGGAAGAGCCGAAGATGGAGATATGGACCTCATCGCCTTCTCCGAGGATGTAGGTCTCGGGGGCCATGGCGCCGTCGGTGGTGCGGAAGACTTCCAGCGACTTGCCGGTGAACAGGGAGTGGCCGTAGATGTTGTTGCCCTCGGTGGGGGAGACGTTGTTCTTGGCGAGCGTTTCTTCCAGGGCCTTCTCTGCGGCTTCTTCTCCCAGGGTGGTCTGGGGGATCTCGTTGGCGGTCACTGTCTCCACGCCGATGGCAACACCGGCGTCAGAAACGCTTGCAGGAGCCGCGGGAGCTACTTTGGAGGCCGATTTTTCTTTCTGCATCTGGTCCAGGATGGAGATGACACGGCTTTGGTAGGAGGGGTACTCCGAGGGAGAAATGGCATCTACGTCTATGCCGTTTTCCAGGAGACGGGCGCGGACTTCGGTCTCTGTAAGGCCTCGTTTTTCAAGTTCTCCGCGTGCCATGGAAAGCATGGCGGCAGACTGTGCAAACGCGGCCGTTGCCAGCAGAGTGCACAGAAGTGTCATGAGGATTTTCTTCATATGAATGAACATTTTTTATCTTTTTGCATAAAATCCAGTTTACAAAGGTACTAATTATTTTCATAATTGTCCAGTACTGCCGCCATGAGCTCCCGGCCCTTCTCCACAATCTCCTCCGCGAGTGCACGGCCGTTATATATGAAGAATTATTGTATCTTTGTATAGATTTTGCCCATGACAATGCGTAAGAGTATCAAGACCACTTTCTTTTTTCTTTTTCTGAGCCTGAGCGTCAACGCTCAAAACGAGTGGGTTAACCCCTTTATCGGCACGTCCAATTTCGGCGCCTGCAATCCCGGCGCCGTTACGCCCAACGGCATGATGAGCGTGAGTCCCTTCAACGTGATGGGATCTTCCATGAATGCCTGGGACAAGGACAGCCGATGGTGGAGTACGCCCTATGTGGAGGAAAACAGCTATTTCACCGGGTTTTCGCATGTGAATCTTTCCGGTGTGGGCTGTCCGGAGCTGGGGTCCCTTCTCACCATGCCCACCACGGGCCCTCTCCAGGTAGACTATCACATGTACGGAACTGAATACAAGGATGAAGTGGCGCATCCCGGCTACTACTCGCTGGAACTTTTCAGCGGCATCAGGGCCGAGGTAAGCGCTACCACCCGCACCGCCATCGAGCGCTACACGTTCCCCGGCGGGGAGGGTAACATCCTCCTCAATCTGGGGGAGGGCCTCACCAACGAGAGCGGGGCCACGGTGCGGCGGGTATCGGCCACCGAAGTGGAAGGCTCCAAGCTCATGGGAACCTTCTGCTACAACCGCGACGCCGTTTTCCCTATCTATTTTGTGCTACGGGTGAGCAAGGTTCCGTCGGCCTCCGGCTACTGGAAAAAGCAGCGGCCCATGACGGCCGAGGCTGCCTGGGACGCCGATGCCGGGAAGTACAAGATTTATGAAAACTATGCGCGGGAGCTCAGCGGAGACGACATCGGCTGCTGGTTCCACTACGATTCCCTGGCAGAGGGAGAGGAGATTCTCCTCAAGCTGGGCGTTTCCTTCGTGAGCATCGAAAACGCACGCGAGAACCTGGATGCCGAGCAGCCCTCGGGCTTCTGCTTCGACGAGGTTCGTTCCCGGGCCGACGCACTTTGGGCGCAGCATCTGGGCCGTATCCGGGTAGAAGGCGGCTCGGATGACGAAAAGACCATCTTCTATACGGCGCTTTACCATACGCTCCTGCATCCCAACGTGCTCAGCGACGTAAACGGCGAGTATCCGCTCATGGAGTACCGTTCACCCCTTGCGGGCGGCGGTGTGGGCTGCGTGGAGCCCGGCCATGCGCGCTATACCGTGTTCTCGCTTTGGGACACCTACCGCAACGTGCATCAGCTCATGACGCTGCTCTGGCCCGAGAAACAGACCGACATGGTTCGCTCCATGATAGACCAGTACCGCGAGTGGGGCTGGATGCCCAAGTGGGAGCTCTACGGCCGCGAGACCTGGACCATGGAGGGAGACCCCGCCATCTGCATCATCGCCGATACCTGGCTCCGCGGGCTCCGTGACTTTGACATAGAGACGGCTTACGAGGCATTTTTGAAATCGGCCGATACGCCCGGCGCGCAGAACCTCATGCGCCCCGACAACGATCCTTACGTTTCGCTGGGCTACGTGCCCCTCGGCTACTTTGCCGCCGACTTCTCCGGAGACAACTCCGTCTCCCATGCGCTGGAGTACTACGTGGCCGATTATGCGCTTTCGCGTCTGGCCGCTTCGCTGGGCCGTGAGGCCGATGCCGCCCGTTTCTACCAGCGCTCGCTGGGGTACAGGCACTACTACTCCCCGGAATTCAAGTGCCTGCGTCCCATTAACATGGACGGCACGTTCCTCACTCCCTTCAATCCGGAGGACGGGGCCGATTTTTCCAATGCGCCCGGCTTCCACGAGGGCAGCGCCTGGAACTACAGCTTTGCCGTGCCACATGACGTAACCGGTTACGCCAGGCTGCAGGGGGGTACCAAGGCCTTCGTGAAGAATCTCCGGCACGTTTTTGACGAGGGCCTCTACGACCCTGCCAATGAGCCCGACATTGTGTATCCCTACCTTTTCTCCCGTTTCAAGGGCTATGAAAAGTATACCTGGGAGCAGGTAGAACGCATCCTTTCAGAACATTACCGCAATGCCCCCGACGGCATCCCCGGCAATGACGACACCGGCAC
>DGHE01000180.1:8541-11127 GCA_002392525.1 Bacteroidales bacterium UBA3856
CCGGCACCATGAGCGCCTGGGCCGTGTTCTCCATGCTGGGCTTCTACCCCGACTGCCCTGCCGAGCCGTACTTCACCCTTACTCGGCCCACATTCTCATCGGCCGTGATTACCTTGCCTGGCGGACATCGGCTCACGGTCTCCCGGGCATCGGCCTCTGCTTCCCGCGCGCTGGTGGACGGTCGTTCGCGCGGCTACCGCATCCCGCACGCTACTCTTGCCTCCACTTCTGCCGTGATGTGGAAGTGATTGATTAATTGGTATTTATAAAAATTCTCCCCGACAAATTTGCCGGGGAGAATTTTTATAATGTGCTGATGGATTGCTAGTTATACATCACGCTATAGGATGCTATTTTTCTTGGTCCACTCCACGATTTCGGGGATGTAGCCGAATGCCAGGCCCGTGACGGTGTCGGCGCAGCCGTAGTAGACGGCGACGCGGCCGGTGGCAGGGTCGTGCAGGGCGGCGCAGGGGAAGCATACGTTGGGCACGTCTCCCATGCACTCGTAGGGCTTCTGGGGGCTCAGGAGGTAGGGGCCGCTGCGGGCCAGCACCTTCCAGGGCTCATTGAGATCCAGAAGGGCGCTGCCGAAGCTGTACACGTAGCCGTTGCAGGAGCGCAGCACGCCGTGATAAAACAGGAGCCATCCTTCGCTGGTCTCGATGGGAACGGGGCCGGCACCGATTTTCATGCACTGCCAGGCGCTTACCTCGAACGGAGCCGGAGCCATGACGTGCCGATGGTGTCCCCAGAATTCCATGTCGGGGGTCTCGCTGTAGAAAATGTCACCGAAGGCGGTGTGGCCGGTGTCGGACGGGCGGGAGAGCATGGCAAATTTGCCGCCAATCTTGCGCGGGAACAGTACGCCGTTGCGGTTGTAGGGCAGGAAGGCGTTCTCCACCTGGTGGAAAGTCTCGAAGTCCTGGGTCCAGGCTGCGCCGATGGTAGGGCCGTGGTAGCCGTTGCACCAGGTAACCCAGTAGCGGTCCTCGATGAAGGCCACGCGGGGGTCGTAACCGTAGTCTCCGTCAAATACAAGTTTATCGGGGCGGATATCCCAGTTGATGCCGTCCTTGGAGAAACCGGCATGGAGGGTCATGCGGCGGTTGGTGTCATCGCAGCGGAAAACGCCGGCAAAACCGTCCTTGAAAGGAACTACGGCGCTGTTGAAGATGCTGTTGGAGTCCGGAAGCAGGTCCCGGGGAATGACAGGGTTGTTGCTGTAACGCCAGAGGACGGCGTTGGAGCCGGCGGGGCGCTCCTCCCAGGGCATGTTCGGGAGAGGCTGGCCGACGATGGTCAGATTTTTCATATAAGAGTTGCGTTCAAAATGATCTTTTCTTTCTCCAGGGAGAAGTCTTCTCCCGAATCCTTTTTCTCGATGAGACGGAAGAGAATCTGGGTGCTTTCCTGCGCAATGCGGGGAAGCGGCTGCAGCATGTGGGAGATGCGCGGAGTAAAGATGTCGTAAACGTTGGAGTAGTCGAATCCCACGATACGGATGTCTTTCTGGATTTCGATGCCTCTTTTGTGGAGGGCCTTGATCAGGCACACGGACGCTTCGTTGGAAGCGCAGACCATGCCGTCGATTCCTGCTGCAAGCAGTTTGTCCACGGCGTGATCGGTGTCTTCCTGCATGGAGTGGAATCCCATGCGGTAGATGGGGGCCTCGGCTCCGACTGCTTCCTGGAAGCCCTGTTCGCGCTCAATCATGGTGGAGATGCGCATGGCATAGGACAGCATGCCCATTTGGGTGGCGCCTTGCTTGCGCAGGGCATCTACAGCAGTCTTTGCGGCGCCAACATTGTCAATGAGTACGGCGGGAACGTCGTAGAGGGGATTGCGGCGGTCAATGGTGACAAAGGGGCGGCCGGCGGCCTGGATTCTCTCCAGGGAGGGACCGCACTCCAGGCAGGGTACTACGATGAATCCTTCTACGTCTTTTTCCAGGAAGGAGCGTACCAGACGGTCAAAGCGCTCGGGGTCTTCGTCGGAACTGCCGAAGAGCACCGTATAGCCGTTGCGGGTGATGATTTTCTCAATCTCCTTGGCAATAATTCCGTAGAAGATGTTGCCAAGGTCCGACAGGATGACGCCGATGACACGGGTCCTTCCCTGGCGCAGCATGCGGGCGGCCGAACTGGGCTGGTAGTGCATGCGTTCGGCGATTTCCAGAATCTTGTCCTTCGTGGCTTCACTCACGCGGTATTTCTGCTTTCCGTCGGCTCCTACGCGGTTATTCATCACAAAGGAAACCAGTGCGATAGAGACGCCCGCCTCACGGGCAATATCTTTTATAGTGACGTTTTTTGCCATACGTTGCGCAAAGATACAAAAAAAATATGTATCTTTATCCGTTCTACGCATTTTATATCGTTTTAGCTATGAAGAAACCCCTTCTATTACTTTTGGCTCTGGCTTCGTGCAGCATATTTCCCGGACAGGAAGACTACAGCCAGTACGTAAACCCCAAGATCGGAACCGGCGGCCATGGTCACGTGTTCGTGGGAGCCAACGTTCCCTTCGGCCTGGTACAGGTGGGCCCTACCAGCATCCCCGAGGAGTGGGACTGGTGCTCCGGTT
>DGHE01000225.1:0-7284 GCA_002392525.1 Bacteroidales bacterium UBA3856
TTCCCGCCCATCCGCGTGTTCGGCACCATCGGCTTCATCTGCAGCATGCTTCTCACCAACTTCCTGCACATCAAGGGGGTAGCCATGCAGGAAAGCTACACGCAGCTGCTCTCTTCCGGCATCCTCTCCATCGTCCTCGCCGCCTACGCCCTCACCATGCCGGCCTGCCCCGTGGACAGCACCAAGAAGGGAGAAACGTTTGCCGATGCCTTCGGCCTCAAGGCCTTCACGCTCTTCAAGGATCCCCAGTTCGCCATCTTCTTCATTTTCTCCGTCCTGCTGGGCGCATCCCTCCAGATTACCAACGGCTACGCCAACACCTTCCTGGGCAGCTTCGCCGCCGATCCCGCCCTCGCGAACACCTTCGCCGTCAAGAACTCCAACGCCCTCATCGCCATTTCCCAGGCCTCCGAAACCCTCTGCATCCTGTTCATCCCGTTTGCCATGAGAAAGTTCGGCATCAAGAACGTCATCCTCATCGCCATGTTCGCCTGGGTAGGACGCTTCGCCTTCTTCGGACTGGGTAACCCCTCCATGCCGGGCGTGCTCCTGTTCGTTCTCAGCTGCATTGTCTACGGCTTCGCCTTCGACTTCTTCAACATCTCCGGTTCCCTCTACGTGGAGCAGAACGCCCAGACCGATATCCGTGCCAGCGCACAGGGCCTCTTCATGATGATGACCAACGGCTTCGGCGCCACCATCGGCACCCTCGCCGCCGGCGCTGTGGTAGAGGCGTACCACGTAGCCGATGCCGTGAACCCGCAGGTCCAGAACTGGCCCACCGTATGGTACATTTTCGCCGGTTACGCCCTGGTTGTGGCCATCCTGTTCTGGATCCTGTTCAAGGACCCCGAAAAGAAAGCTGCCCGGTAAGGTTATTTCCATCCTCCTCTTCTACGGCCCCCTCCCACAGGAACTTGACGTTCTTGATACGGGTGGGGGTCAGTTCGTATTGGATGTCCAGACAACTGTACACCCAGCGGTGCCTTACCTTTTGCAAGGATGTAAAATAACACAGGTTGAATCCCAGGTGGATGAGCGTGAGCCGGTCCACACTGGTCACCCCCATCTTGAGAAGCTTTTCCAGCACGTCCCGGTTGGAGTGCAGGACCCGCATCACTTTCCTCACTTCCTTGAGCTTCTCCTTTTCAATATAACGCAGACGGTTGTGCCACCGGTTCTTGCAGCTGTCGCTGCAGAAACGGCGGTCTATCCTTCCGGAGGTCACCACTTTCCCGCACATGGGACAGCGGACAACCGGGCCTGTTTGATCATCAAAGTAAAGCATGAACAGTTTTTGGGCAAAAATGGAAGATGGGAACGTCAATTCCAAGCATCGGCTAAAAAAAAACGAAGATTTTTCCGTTTTAGCCAGTTCATACAAAACAGGCACCGGTCAATAAAATGCCCGGGGGCCTGTTTTTTTAGCCGATTCTCCGGCTAAAACAGATAATCGACCATCCAAAACAGAAAAATCTGCACTTTCCCGCCCTCTTCTTGTCGCCTGCCCGGAAAAGACACGCTTTCTTTGCACTGGACGGGAACGGCAGCGCGCGTCGCATTCCGCCCAAAAGTTCAACACTTAAACACTTGACAATGGAATTTTTGAACAGAATCGAACTGAGAGGAGTCGTCGGCCGGGCCGAGGTAAACTCTTACAACGGGAACCACGTATGTAATTTCTCGGTCGTAACCGAAGCATCGGCCGTAGACCGCGAAGGCAATTCCACCGTGGAATCCACTTGGTTTAATGTATCGGCCTGGAACGGCGTCAAAGGCATCCAGGACCTGAGCGAAATCCAGAAAGGCTCCTGGATCAGGGTAGTAGGACGCCTGCGCCTGCGCAAGTACGTCTCGCAGGATGGCATCGAACGCATGTCCGTCGAAATCCCCGCCCGAATCGTTGAGCGCATCCCCCGCGAAGAAGAACGGGAACAGATGCAGCCGCAACGCGACTATTAGCCCTGTCCATCCCATGAAACGTTTCCTTCTTCCGATTCTTTTGTGGGCCGGCATCACCCTTCCAGCCCGTTCCCAGCGCTATAGCGTGGGCAGCAACGCCGTAGACTGGCTGTCACTCGGGACGATTAACGTGGAGGCATCGGCCTCGGTCTCTCCCCAAGTATCCATTCATGCGGGAGCCGAGCTCAATCCATGGACTTTCCGGGCCGGACAGCCAGACCGACAAATGCAAATGCGCCATAATTCTTACTGGGCTGGCGCGCGCTGGTGGCCCTGGCATGTCTATTCCGGCTGGTGGGCGGGAACGGGTTTCCGCTATTCCGTGTATAACGGCGGCGGAGTGCTCTCCAGGGAATCCGAAGAAGGAGACGCCGTGGGACTGGAACTCTGGGGCGGATACTCCGTCATGCTCAGCAGCCTGTGGAACCTGGACCTGGGGCTGGGCGGCTGGGGCGGCTGGAAGAAATACACCCGCTACGCCTGCCCCGTTTGCGGGCTCACCTTGGAAAGCGGCGAAAAGTTCTTCTGGCTTCCCGACGCCCGTATTGCCATCCAACTCATCTTCTGAACCATGCAAGAGCGAAAGTTAACCATCGGCCTCATCCTTATTCTCCTTGCCAGCGCATGCGGAAGCAGCCTCAAGCTGCGGGAGGTGCGCAGGCAGGAGATGCAGGCCAGCCTGGGCCTGTCCCAGGGAGAACTGGAGGAAGAGCGGCGCGTCATCCGCACAGGAACGCGGGACACCATTACTTACCGTGATCCGGAGGGTCGGGAAGTTATTCTCATGAAGGCCGTCCTGGACGAGGAAACTGGCGAGATGGTCGCGAACGAAGTCATTGACGCAGCGGTCATTACAGCCCGCTTCCGCAACATCGCCGAGCGCCTGGGCTCCGTTGACATCCGCTTCGACATCCACGTCCCTGCCGCCATGCAGGACAGCCGGTGGCAACTCCGCCTCTGCCCTCGCATCTACGTGCAAACCGACACCCTCTACCTACAGGAGGTCGTAGTCACCGGAGCCGACTACCGGAAAGACCAGCTCCGGGGCTACCGGCTGTACGAACGGTATCTTCGTTCCATCATCACGGACTCGGCCCGCTTTGTGGACTGGAGGAACCTTCGTATCTGGATGGAGCGGAACCTGCAGGGCAAGGAGAGTTTTGGCCCCGACGAAAAGGCGGCCCTCCTGCACTATACCCGGAAAATGCTCAAACGCTACCATGAGAAGAAATGGAAAGAACGCGACAAGGTGTTTTCCCAGTATGTACACTCCCCTATTGTCACGGAAGGTGTGCGGCTGGACACCGTGCTGGAACACAGCAATGAAGACTTGCAGTACGAGTACGTGCAAACGCTCCGCACCCGTCCCCGCCTCAAAAAGGTGGAGGTGGTGCTCTCGGGCGCTATCTATGAGGACGACAAAAAGCTGTACACCATGCCGGACACGCCTCCGCTTGCCTTTTACATCAGTTCGCTCTCGGACCTCAGCAGCCCCGTCGAGCGCTTTGTGACTAAGGTGGTGGAGCGCCGGGCTACCGGACACACGGCCTGCGAGCTGGCTTTCCGTACAGGCCGATGGGAGCTGGAGCCCGACCTTGCCGACAACCGCACGGAAATGGCCCGCATCCGGGAACAGATCCTTGAGCTGGAAAGAAGCGAAACCTTCCTCACCGACTCCATCGTCATCGAAGCGTTTGCCTCTCCGGAAGGCAGCATCCAGGCCAATGCGCTGCTTTCAAAACGGCGGGCGGCGTCTGTCGCCAGCCATTTCAGCAAGCTCGTCGCGCAATACCGGGACTCCGCCGCACGCAGTGCAGGATTCCGCATCAGCGTGCGGGAAGACGGCAGTGAAGCCATCGGCCCGGCCCCTGAAACTCCGCCTGCGCTTCGCTTCCTCTCCCGCAGCAGGGGCGAGAACTGGGCCCTTCTGGAGCAGCTCGTACAAGCCGATACTTGCTTGACAGAAAACCAGAAAACAGCCTTTCGGGCCGTCATGGCGCTTCCTCCGGAAAAACGGGAGAAAGCCCTGCAAGCACAGCCCTGCTACGTACACCTCAGGCAAAACCTCTATCCACGCCTTCGGAGAGTCACTTTTGACTTCTACCTGAGCCGGCGGGGCATGGTGAAGGATACGGTGCATACTACCGAGCCCGACACTGTTTACCGGCGGGGCGTAGAACTGCTGCGGAATCGGGACTATACGGCTGCACTGGCCGTGCTCCGGCCCTACCGGGACCTCAACACGGCCCTCGCATGCCTGGCGCTGGATCTCAACGAATCGGCCCTCGTTATTTTGAAAGAGCAGCCCCGCACCCCGCAGGTGAATTACCTCCTGGCCCTTCTCCACGCCAGGCGGCAGGAAGATGCGCTGGCCGTCCAGTGCTTCATGGATGCCTGCCGGGAAGAGCGGTCCCTCTTTTTCCGGGGCAACCTGGACCCCGAAATCCATGTCCTGATAGAGCGCTACGGCCTGGATCGGGATAACGGAAACGAACCTTATTAACATCAACAAAATCATGAATAAAACCCTTCTTGTCGCGGCCCTGGTCCTTCTGACGGCCGCATCGTGTCAAAAAACCAACCTTTCTCAAACCGCTACCGGCGAGCTCATTGTCCAGCTGGGAGAAGAACCGGCCACCAAAGTGGCAGACATCTCCATGAGCGAGAGCAAGATCCATTCTGTCCAGCTGTTTGTGTTTTCGAATGGTCAGCTGGAAACCGATGTGTACAAAACGGAATCAGCCACCTCTTACTCCCTTACCACCGGTATTGGCAATAAAGTGGTGTATGCCATCGTAAACGCGCCCCGGCTCAAATTCACTTCGCAGCAAGCGCTGGAAGAAGGACTCTCCGACCTTTCCGAGAACACGGTCAACAAGCTCGTCATGAGCGGAAAAGCATCGGCCCTTGTGAACGAATACAAGACCGGCTCTACCACGCCCGCCACCTGCACCATTAACGTGAAGAGACTGGTATCGGCCATCCAGCTTGCTACCGTCGCCACTAGCTTTGCAGGGTCTACACTGGAAGGGAGCACCTTCACCATCAAGGAAATCTATGTAAAAAATGTAGTAGGGAAGGCTCCGTATGGGGTTTCCATGGCACTCACAGGTGATCAGAGAAGCAGACTCGACAACTGGTACAACAAGCTCAAGCTGGATACTACGCCGCTTGCACTCACCCATGATGCCTTTGACCCGGGTCTCGCCGTTACAGGTAAGCCGCTCAGTATAAACCATACGCTCTATGTCTATCCCAACGCCTCGACAGAGGAACTTGGAACGTTTACCATGTTCGAACCCCGCCCCACACGCCTGGTGATTCACGCGCTCGTTACCACCTCTGCAGACCACTACGACAAGCCCTTCACCAACAAGGATTACTACTATACCTTCGATCTTCCCGTCCTGGAAGCCAACAAGAAGTACAAAGTGAACGTGGTCATCTCCATGCTGGGTAAGACCACCGATACCGACGACACCAAGACTACGGCGGGCATGGCGCGGCCTTCCATCACCGTTCTGCCCTGGGACCAGACCGTCGAGCTCAACTACCAGTATTGATAAGGCTTGGCCGGTCATGAAACGGATCCTGTCCCTTTTGACTGTGGCCCTGGCCTTTGTAGCCTGCCGCCATTCCGTCCTGGAAGACCGGACAGCCTGTCCCAGCCTCCTGTACTTTGATATTTTCAATGCAGGGGCCTTCGGGACGGTGGACCGCGTGCATGTCAATGCCTGCCGCTACCCCGACCAGCTGAGCCTGGGCAGTGACACCACCACCATCCAGGCATTGGAGGGGCGTAGTTTCTCCCTGGATATCCGGGAGGCCGATGCCGTAAGGGGCGCCGGCGTGCTGGGATTCCGCCACTGCCGCCTGGAAGACGGTGTCCGCTGGACGGTACCGTGCGGAAGCAGTTTTGATCCGCTGTTCCGCTTTTCCTTCCTGAGCATCGTGGAGCCCGAAGAATTCACCGTTCCCGTGGAGTTTGTCAAGGAGCACTGCCGCGTCACCCTCCAGTTTCTCAATGCAGGAGACTGGAGCCCGGGGGAACAGGCGGCCTTCCCCTTCGAGGTAGTCGTCCGGTCCAACACCCGCGGCATAGATGCCCTCACCGGAGCACCGGTTGCGGGTGCGTTCGCCTGCGCAGCGGAGGAAGAGGCCCCAGGCATATTCAGCTTCATCCTCCCAAGGCAGGCAGGCGAAGAGCTCCTGATGGAACTCTACGGGAAACCCGGTCTGTACCCGGTGGAGGGCCTGGCGCACAGTTACAACCTGGGCGGCATCATGCGCGAGATGGGCGGCATCACGTGGCAGGAGAAGAACCTGCCCGACATCCTCATCGGCATCAATTTCAAGACCACCGACTTCCGGGTGGAGATCATCCCCTGGGAACAAGAGAACATCGATTATGAGTACTAGTTTTGCGACAAAAACCCTGTGCCTCGCAGTGGCATCGGCCTGCCTGGCCTGCTGCTCGCGCCTCCCCGAGGCGCCGGCTGTCCCGGAAGAGCGGACGGTCGCGTTCACCACGGCGGCCGAGCCCGACGGGGGCACCAAGTCGGCGCTGTTTGACGACGCCGCGCTTTCCCGCCTTGTCTCCGTCACCATCTACGGGGTCACCGAATCCGGATTCTGGAAAAAGGCCTTCCTGCGCTCGACCGACGGCGTTTCGGTGAGCGGGAGCTTCCGCTTCCCGGCGGGCGTTCCGGTCGACTTCTATGTCTTCGCCAACATGGGCGACGTCAGCCTTCCCGCCTTGCCGGGAGAGCCGCCGGCCTTCGAGCGTTTCTCTTTTCTCCTTTCCCCCAGCGCCGACCTTCTGAGGACGGGTTTTCCCATGGCCGGGAAAGCCCGGGTCGTGCCGCAGGGCGGAGAGGGGCCGGTTTCCATCCCGCTCAGGCGGCTCTTCGCCAAAGTGGAAGTAACCATAGACAAGAAAGGGCTCACCGGCGGCACAACCCCTGTCCTGCTCTCGGAGCATCTGTATCTGAGGCAGGCCAGCCGCCGGCTTCGGCCCTTCGCGTCATCTATGGCTACCAGAGTGTCCGACCTGTTTGACGCGCCCTTTGACAGCCACATCTTCACGACAGCCGACGAGAGCGACCTCAGCCACGTAAAGATAGGGCTGTACGTACCCGAGAACAGCCAGACCAGGCCGGATCTGGCTACGTACATCGAGTACCAGGGAAACAAGGACGGCTCGGCCGACGGCGTGGACGGCACGGTGGTGTACCGGGGCTACCTCGGAAGCGTGAAACGCAACACGCTGTTTGAGGCGCGGCTTTCCCTCACCTGGGACGGCCTTCTGTGGAGGGCCGACGG
>DGHE01000225.1:7396-13766 GCA_002392525.1 Bacteroidales bacterium UBA3856
ACAGTCACTTGGAAATTAACAGTTTAGGAAAGCTCAAGAGAAGCAGCGCTAAAAGTGTGTACGTTTCATTTTCGCGCGACGGCGGGGCCAGCTGGGTGCGCGGTGCCAAGGACATCGACGACTGGCCCTACGGCTGGGACTTCTACGTGGACGGGGTCAAGCAGGCCGCCGGTTTCTCCGGGCAGGCCGATGGTGCTATCGGCTGGTCGTACGACGGAAGCCCCTCTGCCGACCGTCTCACCGTCACGCCCGGGGCCAAGGCCGCCCTCCGCTCCACGCACACCCTGCAGGTAATATCGGCCGATGGAAAGGTGGCCTCCAATGTGGTCACGTTCGATGTGAGTGCGCCTCTTGGGCTCAAGTGGGATGCGGGGGTGCCGGGCTACGTTGCGCAGCGCGGCCGGCTGGTGGCGACGCAGCTGGACAAGCCCTCGGCCACAGTGGAGTATACGGTAACGGGCGGGAGCGAGCTCGTACGGCTCTCGGCGGCCGCCAACCGGCAGTCGCAGATGGTGAACTTCCTCGGGGCCGGAGAGGTTACGGTCCTTGCTACCTGCGAGGAAACCGGTCAGGATGAAGAGATTACGTTCACGGTAGCGGCGCCCCAGCTTCGTTTGAACGCCACGGCGTGTTACGTCAATCCCGACGGAGCCGAGGCCAGAACCGGCACCACCGGCCTTTCCGGCAGCAGCATCAGTGCCAGTTACAGCGGCGCTTCCGGGACCCTCAACCGGCGCGTCACCTCCGCTACCGCCACGGCTGTCGGCGCCTATCTGGCCGCCGACCTCTACGACGAACTCCTGGCCTTCCGTCCCAGCGTAACGTCTCCCCTTCTGGAGGCCTCCTGCCCGTCCGGCTACGGCACCATTACCCTGCACGCCAAGGCGCTCCAGGCGGGCGGCGATTCTTATCCCGATGCGGCTGGGACTACCATCGGCTACCTCTCCGTAGCGCCCAAGGCGGCTGCTGCCGGTATCTCTCCCGCACGTGCCATCGTCCGTTCCGTGAACCCCTTCAGCACCTTTCCCTCCAGCGTTACTTTAAATACGACTAAGGACATTCAGGATTTCTCGGTACTGAACCAAGTGCTGGGAGGATATGCTACCAATACCTACTCTGCCACGCTCCCGACCATCCAGGCCGGAAGCAGTTACTACGGAATAGCGGCCATGTTGCAGGGGGATACCGGCATGAACAGCGAGCTCTCGGGCCTGTTCTCGCGCTCCGGAAACACCGTTTCGTGGAGCTCTGTCACGCTCGCCCGCACCCAGCACAAAGCCGGCACGTTCGCCCTGTATGGATATGTGGAAAACCGCTATTCGCACGAGCGACTCTACTCGGCCGCGCCCTTCTACCGCGGTCGTCTCTTCCTTCACGGTGCCGTGGTGGCACGGGGCGTAGCCGATATGGTGTCCCAGACCATGGAAGTGTACACCGACTATCTGGGAGATGCCTCCGCCTACACCGCCGACGGCCTTGGCGCCGCCTGGCCCGACGTACGCACCACTCACACCAATCGCCAGTACGACATCGAATGGGCTTGGGAATGGGACGGCATGGCTTTGCATTCCGGAAGCTGCACGGTTCAAGATGCACATAACACCAATGCGCAAAGAGTCATGGAACGCGGTGGCCTGCTTTTCAAGGTCCACGACGACTGCTGGTACCAGCACAGTAACCAAGAGTGGGAGCCAGGTTGGCACGAATGTCTTTTTACAGGACCTAATACGGATGGCGGGGCCAGGATGGAGTTTTTGGGGGCGCCGGGGAGTGAAAGGGACCCGAGTTACAAGAATTATAGCGAAGGGCGGCTAAAATATATCAATAAAGACCTGATGTACATCCACCCTGATGGAAGTGAAACGCACACGTACAACGGAATCAGTGGCTGTGGATACTATCCCATGCACTTGTCGCAGTGGATTATGAACTCCATTCTATAACGAAAGGTTGTAGAACATGAAAGGGGCTGACTAAAAGTAGATTCTTCGGCAGGCGAACCAGCCTCGGAATGACACGAAACTGTCATTCTGAACAAAGTGAAGAATCTATTTAGTCAGCCCCTTTTTTGTCGAATCGTTTCGCTACCAAGTCACATACTCTTCCCATTCATACGCTGCGAAACAGTATCTTGGGAAGGCGACCCGTGCTGAAATCTCAAATTGTGCTGGAGGCTCCACACCAACACTGAAACCTACACAATCTACGTGCGTGGCTAAATAACAAGTATTGTGGTTTTGAAACTCTGTAATGGAGCCTCTGAACTTGTCGAAGGTATAAGCTAAACCACGACCTTGCAGTAGTTGCAACCACAATGGGGTAGTACCGGTACGCTGTTTGACCTCAATGTAATCGTAAGAAGAATTCTCCGGATAAAAGCCCTTGATGACAATTTCATGGACAATGATATCGTCCCAGTCGTTACTATATTCCAGTCCCCTTTTCCAATTAGGCGTCTTCTCGCTTTCCGGAATAACCAGGATAACGTGCTCGGCCATGTTGCTGTCGTAGTGCGCCTGCGCCGCTTCCTCAGAATCCTGCACCGGCACCAGCACCTCCTTTCCATCCACCAGGAACACCATGTGCGTAGCCTCAACCACCTTCACCGACTTCACTTTGAACGAGACCTTCTGCTGCGAAGAGCCGCTACCGTTCCAGACCTCGACATCGGCCTCCCCATTCGCCGTAGCGCCGAAAGGCCGCTTCATCTCGAACGAATGCTTGTCCAGAGGCGTCACCTTCACTGCATCCGGGTTGGAGGAACGCACGTTGAATCCATCGTAGACGGCGCTGCTGCCAGCCTCCGGTGTTACCGTAACCACCACGGAATTGAAGGCGGTCACATACATCTCGTCAATGTCCTCATTCACGGAATCTGTCACTCCGGAGCGCGAAATGGTCCAGTCAAAGCTACCGGCAAGGCCGCGCGTCTCCACGGCCGTAAGCGTGAACGGCACCGCGGGGGTTTCCACCTCCACAGGGTTCTTATCTTTCAACGAATCTTTGCCGCATCCGGCAAAAAGAGCAGCCGCCAGGGCTAAAGGTACGAGTTTCAAGGTCTTCATACCTCAAATATAGCAAACTTTTGGTTCACCGCAAACACCCCAACCCCCTCCTTCGCAAAAATTTGCGCCCAACCTTCTTACGCCCTCGCCCACGTTTTCGCTAACCACCTACTCCTCAGTCACTTACATAATCTCCTCCAGGAACTTATTCCCGGAGGAGATTTCACATTTAACTGATTATAAGCGAATTAGCAAAAACGCCTCAACCATTTCACCCTCACACCCGTCTGATTGTCTTACCAAACGGAAACACGGTCGCAATGGCCATCTTGAAGTGTTGCAGGCCCCAGGGAATTCCCACAATAGTCACGCAGAAGAGAAGGCCGAAGGTAAAGTGCAGAATGGCAATCTCCCACCAGCCGCAGAGGATCCAAATGAGATTCATCAGCACGGAAACACATCCGGGCTCGTTGGGCCCGTTCACCAGGTCACGCCCAAACGGCCACAGCGCATAAGTGCCCAGTTTGAACAGTTGTACGCCAAAAGGAATGCCGATGATCGTGATGCACATCATGAGACCCACGATGTAATAGATGATGGCGATAATAATGCCACCAAAGACAAGCCAGAGTATATTCCCAAGAAACTTCATACCACGCAATATTAATTTCTGCACTGCAAAAATACGGAAAATAAAACAAACTATGTATATTTGGGCTGTATTCGCAGACTCCGCATCAGTTCTATTATTACCGAGAAAATGGCCGTTTTTGCTATATTCTTAATAGTGAGCAATTTACGCATTTTCCTCCTTTCTTTTTCTCCTGGAGGACTTTTCATAATTCGCTAATTTTTAACATATTAGCAAAAACGGCAAATTCTGTTTGTTGTCCGGAGCATCTATTGACAATCACGCACATTTTCACCCGCACCCAACCCTCATTTCGCTAATTCTTTGTAAATTTGCTTATTGTGCGTAAACAGCTCACATACCTCCTTATTACTGTTGCCATCCTGCTTTCCGGGACGGCATCGGCCCAGGAGCGCGTTACCGGAGATGACGTTGTGGCTTATGCCCGAACCTTCCTGGGCACGCCGTACAAGCTGGGGGCAAGCGGTCCCAGGCAGTTCGACTGTTCAAGCTATACCCGTTACGTCTACAAGCACTTCGGCTATGAGCTCACAGCCTACAGCGCCGTGCAGCTGCGGGAAGGCCGCCCTGTCAAAAGCTACAGGGACCTCCAGAAAGGAGATCTGGTTTTCTTTGGCAAACGAGCCGGCGTCCGCGCCATCGGCCATGTGGGCATTGTGGTATCCGTAGACCGCGAAAAAGGCAGCTTCACCTTCATTCACGCCTCTGTCTCCCAGGGCGTCGTGGAGCAGACCTCCTCACACCCCTATTTCATGATACGCTACATCGGCGCACGTCGCATTCTTCCAGACTAATCTCCAATACCCAATGAAAAAACTATTCACTCTCTTGACCTCGCTTATCGTCCTTACCTCGGCCTACGCCCAGGAAGAAAAGCTCACCAGCTACGTCAATCCCTTTGTGGGCACGGCCGGGTTCGGAAACGTTTACCCCGGAGCACAGCTTCCCTACGGCGGCATCCAGATCAGCCCCGACACCGACGACTATGACTACGACGTCGCAGCCGGCTACAAATACACCAAGCCCAATCTCCTGGGCTTCAGCCTCACCCACCTCAGCGGAACAGGCATCCCGGACCTCGGAGACTTCCTCTTTGTCCCCGGGGACAAGGCCGAGGCACCCCTGGACCACGACCAAGAAAGTGCCCGTCCAGGCTACTACAGCGCTCATTTCAACGGCATCAAGGCAGAGATGACCGCAGCCCTCAGGAGCGGTATCCTCCGTTTCACCTTCCCCGAAGGAGAACAATCCACCCTGACAGTAGACCTTCATCACACCCTTCGCTGGAAGTGCATCTGGGCCTCTGTCCGGCAAATCGACCCCTACACCATCGCAGGCAGCAAGATTGTCAATGGCTGGAACCCCGACCGACACATCTACTTCGCCGCCCGCTTCTCCCAGCCCATCGAAAAGCTTACCATCTTCAAGGACGGAGAGCCCGTCATCTACAACACCGACCGCTTCCGCAGCAGCCTCGAAGCCTGGGGAGACAACCTCAAAGCCACCCTGCAGTTCGCCGGCAACCTCGTAGAAGTAAAGGTAGCCGTCTCCGGGACCGGCACCGACGGCGCCCTCCGCAACCTCTCGGAGCTGGACGGCAAATCCTTCGAAGTCACAGCACAGGAGGCCGATGCCCTTTGGGAACAGGAGCTGGGCCGATACACCCTGGCCCCCGCCTGCACCCGCCAGCAGAAAGAGACCTTCTACACCAGCGTGTACCGCACCGCCATGCATCCCTTCCTCTTCCAGGACATAGACGGACGCTTCCGCGCGCACGACGGCACCATCGCCAAGGCCGATGGCTTCACCAATTACACCACCTTCTCCCTCTGGGACACCTACCGGGCCTTCCATCCCCTCCTGAACCTCACCAACCAGTCCCTGCAGGCCAACCTTGCCAACTCCATGCTGGAGCACTACGACAAAAGCACCGAGCACATGCTCCCCATCTGGTCCTTCTACGGCGGAGAAACCTGGTGCATGATTGGCTACCACGCCGTCTCCGTCCTCGCCGACATGATGGTCAAGGGCGTCAAGGGCTTTGACTACGAGCGCGCCTTCGAGGCCATGAAGACCACCGCCACCAACCCCCACTACGACTGCCTCCCCGAATACACAGCCCTCGGCTACGTTCCCTTTGACAAAGAGAAGGAATCCGTCTCCAAGACGCTGGAGTACGCCTACGACGACTGGTGTATCGCCCAGGCCGCAAAACTGCTTGGCCATGAAGAAGATTACGAGTTCTTCCTAAAACGAAGCTTCAACTACCGCAACCTCATCGACCCCGAAACCAAATACATGCGCGGCCGCGACTCCGAGGGCAACTGGCGCACCCCCTTCGCCCCCATCGCCTACGAAGGCCCCGGCAGCGTGAACGGCTGGGGAGACATCACCGAAGGCTTCACTCTCCAGTACACCTGGACAGTGCCCCACGCCTTCGAAGACTACATGGCCATTGCCGGTAAAAAGTTCCTGAGAGACCGCCTGGACGGCATCTTCAAATTGGAAATGAGCGACGACATCCCCGGCGCCCACGACATCTGGGGCCGCATCGGCGGCTACTGGCACGGCAACGAACCCTGCCACCACGTACTGTATCTGTACAACAAACTGGGAAAACCAGAAGAATGCCAGAAATGGGTGCGCTATGTAGCCGACCACTTCTACGGCAACACCCCCGACGCCCTCAGCGGCAACGACGACTGCGGCCAGA
>DGHE01000036.1:0-1783 GCA_002392525.1 Bacteroidales bacterium UBA3856
TCATCTGTCCCTTGGCATTCATGACTCCCCAGGCATTGGCATAAGGCGTAACGCCGTCAAACGCCTCGGCCTCTGTGAATGGCTTTTCCCGCACACTCACAAGGCGGTTCCGGTACTCAAGCTCGGCCCCAACGAACATACGCCCGCCAACGGCATGGCGGCAGATGGCCTTGCGAAGGCCCTCCGGGGTCATATTCTTCCCCTCCTGAATCTTCTGGCGGAACTCTTCATCGGCCAGTGGTATCCAGTCCGGATTCTCCTTGGCCGTCTGATACAGCAGGTAGGTGTCTATCCTGTCCTTCAGGTTCAGCCACTCCTCACTGTAATAATAATCCTCCGTGAAAACAGCCTTGCACGGCGGGTTCCACGCGTCCTTGGGGAACAGGTCCCGGGCATCATATATAACCAATGTCTGGGCCGGAATGGCTCCATAGACAAGAGCGCATAACAGTGTGATAATCAGCCGTTTCATAGTTTAATTTCTTCTTCGTCTTTGTAAACTGGTTTCTGCTTCCACTCCCCTTTCCGGTTGATGACTCCCCACAGGCCTGTGGCGGCATCTCGGGCAGGGGCCAGTTCTCCTTTTTCAGTCTCCCGGAAGATAATCTGGGCACGGTTTGCAAAGCTGAATTTAACAGGTACGCGCACCATGCCGGTGGAGTCAATCATCCCCACCAGATTTCCCTTGCGTACAGATGTCCAGGGCCGATAATCCTCGTCCACGGGATTGTCATAGATATTGACTTTATAATAGCGGTGGTTGTTGAAGTTGAAAACATCGTTCCACACGCAGGGAATGGCCAGACGGCCTTCCCGGTTCACAAAACCCCAGCGGTCACCAAAGTCTTCGCTGGACGTATAGCCCACGGCCGCAAAACCGTTCCGGAAGTCCCGTACCCGGTCAAAACCCCAAATCTTTTGGCCAATCACGTATTTGCGAAGGTTCCTTTTGATGGTAAGCAGGCGCTCGTCAGAAAAATCGGCAGGATCCACCCCCGCATTCCCGGACCTAGCCTCATCCTTCAGGTTATGCACCTGCTGCGACACCTGCCGCTTGCTATCGGCCTTATTCTTGTCAATTTCGGCCAATTGACGGCGAAGGTCCGCCTTTTCTTCCTCGCTGATATCCTGTTTCAGCATATCCTGATACATTTCCCTTAACCCTTCCCAGTAGGCGTCCTGCTCATCCATCGCTTCTTTTGCATCCATCCCTTCCACCATCTGGTTGGCATCATACTGCATCCGCTGCATCCACAGATCCGTGTACAACTTGGCAAGTTCCAGGGCACGCTGTCCGTCCCGGGTCCCGGTATCGGCCCAGCACCAGTGCAGAGTATCGGCTTTGTTCACCAGGCCGAGTTCTATGGTACGGTAACGCTCCTGCGCCGCGGCGGAGAGAACGCCGCAGAGCACAGAAACGGTCAATAGCGTGCCACGCAAGAATCTACGGAAACATGTCATAACCATCTACTTAGGCAGGGTCAGTTCCAGCAGATGAGAACCCGAGGAAAGGGTTCCGTCTTCACCGTATGTTTCTGATTTCACAGTTCCAACGCCGCGGGCATACCAGGTTTTGATGGTGCTCTTCACCGTCATTCCGGCCATCTCGGCCGTGTACTGCCGTTCCACCACATAGCAGTCATAGGTGCCGGCGGGAACGGTAACCTCCTCACGGGCAACCACTTTGTGGAAGGTGGTGTTTTGCGTCATGTTGATGTTCCCGGCTTTTACCTTGGCTTCCCCGGTGGGCAGTTCCAGGCCCACGGCCAGTCGTTTGGGAAGG
>DGHE01000036.1:1872-5139 GCA_002392525.1 Bacteroidales bacterium UBA3856
CGCCCATATCCATGAGCACGTCTCCATCCCTGACTGTGGCCTTGATTTCCACGGGTTTCATGAACTTTTTCCCGTTGAAGTAGATGGTGGTTACCTGGGTGATGCTGTAGCTTTCTCCGCTTTTCTCCACTTTGGTCACCTCAATCTCCGACTGGGTGACTTCCTTGCCGTTACGGTCCGTATTCATGTAGCGCAGCTTGGCTCCCTGCGTGGTGCAGGTGAAAGGGCTCTGTGCGGCTGCCATAAGGCCGATGCAAAGGAGCGAAAGGGTAAAAATGACTTTTTTCATATCTGATGGTTTATAATGATCCTTGGGCTGCGCCAAAACTGGCCGAAAAAATGTTGAATCCTTTTACGCCCACGCCGGCATCGAAGGTTACGGTAGAACGGGCGCTGATGGGAACTACGGACGAGCCGTACCACTTGTTTTTGTACGAGGCTTGTTTGACGGTATAGGTGCCACCCACGCTGAAGTTATTGGCCAAAAAGCCGCCCGCTCCGGGAGGTGCGGCACTCACACTCCCGCTGATGGAACCGCTTTTTTCCTTAACATAGGAAGAGGCTATTACATTTCCGCGCCCGTCGGTGACCACCTGTTCTCCTTTGCGCTCTCCCAGCTCCGGGGTGAAGGACAGATGCCCCTTGGAAGCCGCATCCTGCGCCAGGGTTGTCACGACATCCTTGGCGTAGGACTTCCCGGATTTGACTTCCCTGAGCTCCGTGGTGGAAGATGCGCCGGTTTCCATATTATACACTTTATTGATGGAATGGTCGGGCGAGTCGTAGAGGATATGTACCCTATGGTGCCGGTCTATTCCCAGCTGGAAACTGAAGCAGCCGACCCTTACGCCCACGAACGGAACCGGCTCCCGCTGGCGGTTGAGGTCGGCTAGTCCGGCAGCCCGGAGCTTCTCGTTGGAGTCCCATTCCAGATAGCGCCGGTTGCGGGTACGGGTGAGGTAGTCCTGATATTCCTGCTCCTGCTCGCGCAGTTGGGCCAGTATTTCTTCCCCTAATGAGGCGCCACCGTGCTCCAAGTTCACATCGCCCTGCAGCGTAGCCAGGTAGGAAAGCTCACCATATTCGTAAATGGTTGCAATGTCTTTGTCAAAGCGGCTCTGGATATAGGCAAAACCCACGTCGTTGCCGATATAGATAAGCCCGGTCTTGATGTCTTTGGCATAGGCCTCCAGGGCCGGTCTCATCAGGTGTTCCCAGTTGGCAAGGTGGATACGGACAGAAGCATTGACATATTCCTTGCCGACAAGGTACGCCTTTTCCCCGTACTTTTTAATGAGGGTGAGATCAACTACGCCTTGTTTTAGCTTTCTTTCGTGTTCTTCTTCCATCGCTGCCCATAATGCCTCCTGCGCCTCATGGTAGCGTTTTTCATAGGGCTCTGTTTCTTTGAGTTCTTTAATCTCGGCTTTGTAAGACGCCTCCAACAACTTGATCTGGTGGTAGAAATAGGCCAGAAGGGTCATGTGGAAGGCACGGGAATCCGGCTGGTAGGTGTCTCCGCCCATCATCCCTGAATATTCCGCAGGATATTCGCTGGTCTCAATGGGAATCTTGATGCTTTGGGCTTTTTCTGCGAAGGCATTATCTGCGTCAAGCAGGCCCTCCCACCCTTCTTCTCCTTCAAATTCCAGCGTGCCGGGATCGACCGGATAGGGAAACTTGTCATCCTGGGGTTCGTCCGCCCAATCACGCCCGGCACGAATAATCTGCCGGAAGTACCGTTCTTTCCCGTCCAGCGGAGTAGGCAGTTTTTTGAAATTGTCCGGAATGGACGCCTTGTTTTCGAGGTAATAATAGTAGAGCTGCTGCATCTGGGCGATGAGCGAATTGAACTGCCGTACGGAGATGCCGTTCCACACGTCCAGAGCGCTGCGAAGCACGTAATCCACTGCCTCCAGCTGGCTCTCCGTCGTTTTTTTCTTCAGTAGCAGGGTAGCCTTGAGCTGAAGGGCCAGGCCGTAGTCCGGATCTATAGAGAGCGCCTTGTTCAGGAAGGCCTGGCAGTTGGACTCGTCCCCAAGCTCATAGTGACAGCGGGCCATGTTGGTTGCCAGCATCACATTCTGATTGTCCTGCTTCCAGGCTTTGTTCAGGTAATGCAGGGCACTGCCGTATTTCTGCTGCTTCATCAGGCATGCGGCGTAATTCATGCAAACCAGCGGGTGGGCATACAGCTCGGCCGCAGCGGCCCCCTGCTCCATGATTTCCTTATTCATCTTATTGGTTAAGGAAAGCATGGCCAGCTGGTCGCTCAGTTCCATGATGTAGAGTGGTACGTTGAGGCCGGCTTCATCGGCCAGCATCAGATATTCTATCATCCGGTTCACTTCCGGGGTAAGCGGCTCCTGGGCCTTGGCGGGAAGGCCGATGACCAGAACCGTTATCAAAAGGGCGAAGTATCTTTTCATGGTTCCGGTCATTGTTTAGGGAGAGTAATATCCAAGTCGTCAAAATACGCGGCTTTCTCAAAAAGCCTCACGCGGTCGCTGCCCATATTCCCGGCGGGGGCAAGGATGTATTCCTGCTGCCACTGGCCGATTTCAGCAGCATCGGCCTTTTGTGCGGCGCCCCAGCTGCCGTTCTTGTACGGGTACTTGACAAAGCCGGTACCCTTGGGCTGGATGCACCAGCCGCTGCCGTGGCCGAAGTCCATGTCTCCCCCGTCGTCGGCGAGTTTCAGGAATACAGCGGTATCCACTTTTCTCACGCTCACATACCAGTTCTGGGGCGTTTGAATCCAGATGGTATAGGTCTGGGGAAGGTCGTCTGCAGCGGCCTGCAGGTTGGCCGAAGCCGTACCCTGAGGCTGCGTAATACCGGAGCCGAGGGGTTCCTGGGCCGGGGCTTCAATATAACCGGCTGCGTAGACACCGCTTGATGCGAAATCTTCGAACAGCATCCACTGATGGGCTGCCGAAAGAGAAGTACGGGCCTTCTCCAGTTTTTCCAGCAGTTCCCTGGGAATGGTTTTCTCCTGCGCCGCGGCAGAGAGAACGCCGCAGAGCACAAAGAGGGTTAAAATAACGTGACGGAAGTTCATCGGGAAATCTTTTTATAGTGCTTCCAGGCCAGGGTGGCGTAACAGTAGCGCTTAGTGCGGGCCGAGGGGATGAAGGCGTAGTGGAAGTGTTTTTCTGAGGCATGTTCCCGCAGACGATCCAAATCCCCGTAGCCGGGGGCAGCCCAGACTACACCTCGGTTGTAGGCGGTGGCGGCAAGGCGAACCTGCTCATTAAGCGGCAGAGT
>DGHE01000110.1 GCA_002392525.1 Bacteroidales bacterium UBA3856
CCGGCGGGCAGGGCGGTCCCGGAGGCGGCGGCGGATGGCCCGGCGGTCCCGGAGGCGGAGGGCGCCTCTGGTAGCAAAAAAATCGCTATCTTTGTAAGCTATGCAAGGATTAGAAAAAATGGGGGCCATTACGCTGGACGAGATGAACGCCGTCAAGCTGATGAACCGCATCGATTCCAAATACGTAACGAGCGAAGCCACGCTGCTGCGCATGCTGGATGCAGCTGCAGCAGCCGGCTATCGCGCGCTGGAAACCGAAGGCGTCCGTATCAGCCCCTACGACTCCGTCTACTACGACACGGCAGGCCTCACCATGTTCTACCTGCATCACAACCGCAGGCTCGTGCGGCAGAAAGTGCGCACCCGCCAGTACGTAAACTCCGGAGACAGCTTCCTGGAAATCAAGCGCAAGAACAACCACGGCCGCACCAGCAAGAAGCGCATGTCCATTCCCTCCGACAAGATGATGGACTTCGGCTCCATCCCCGAGGCCGCGGACTTCCTGGCCCGGTACTCCTGGTTCCAGGCCGGAGAGCTCTCGCCGTCGGCCCGCACCTGTTTTTCCCGCATCACCCTGGTGAACCCCGCGCTCACCGAGCGCCTTACCATTGACACGAAACTGGCTTTCACCAACTTCCGCACCGGCCTCGGGACCACCCTGGAAGACGCCGTCATCATCGAGCTCAAGCAGGACGGCCGGGCTGCCAGCCAGATGAAGGGCATCCTCCTGGACCTTCGCATCAAACCGCTCCGCGTGAGCAAATACTGTATGGCCATCACCCTCACCGACCCTTCGGCCAAGACCGGCCGCTTCAAGGTAAAGGTACGGGCCATTGAAAAGATCATCGGCAAAAAACTGACAACGATATGATACCTGACTTCCTCTTCCGCCTTGTGCAGGACGACCTCTCCTCCTTCGGAGACGTGGACATGAACGACGACCTCCCCCTGGACGTCCAGACCATCACCGACGCCATGATGACTACGGCGCAGAAGGTGGCCGAACTGGGCATCCGCTTTGCCCTGAATCTCCTTGTATGCTGGATTCTGGTGCACTTTTTCTACTATCGCAAGAGCCGCCGCCGCGACTACTACTTCACCTTCATGATTTTCTCGTCGGCCATGCTCACCCTGCTCTACATCATGGGTAACGTGGAAGTGGGCGTGGGCCTCACCCTGGGCTTGTTCGCCATCTTCGGAGTCATCCGCTACCGCACCGAGACCGTTCCCATCCGGGAAATGACCTACCTCTTCGTAATCATTGCCCTCGCGGCTGCCAATGGCCTGGCTCCCATCTACAACGTGGTAGACGTAGCCACTACGCCGCACTACGCCCTGGGATGGGGGAATGTAGCGGTAATGGCTCTTGTGAATGCGCTCATCATCCTGCTGGTCTGGATCCTCGAAAGCGAGAGCCTGGTCCGGCACACCACCACCAAGCTGGTGCTCTACGACAAGATTGATCTCATTGTCCCCGAGCGCCGGGAAGAGCTCATCGCAGACCTCGAAAAACGCATCGGTGTCAAGGTGGAGAACGTGGAGATTGGCCATGTAGACTTCCTCAAGGATGCCGCCTTTATCAAAGTGTACTATTACCTGCCCAAGGGAGAGAGCAATTCCATCAATACCCTCACCCGGGCCAAAGACTACGTAGAGTAATGAAAAGACTTTTCCTTCTCATAGCGCTGGTTCTTCCGTCCGGCGCCTTTGCCCAGACTGCCACGGAATGGGGCGCCCGCGCCTCGGTAGAGGCCAACTACAAGATTTCCAAAGGAGTACACCTCTATGCCGAGGAGGAGCTTCGCACGGAGAACGCCTCCCTGGGGAGCATACGCACCACGCTGGGTTTTACCTACAAGCCTTTCAAGGCCCTCAAACTGGGGATAGGATACACGCTCATCAACCCCCGGGACATCAGTACCGCCACTTTCAAGGCGCCCCGCCACCGCGTATTTGCCGACATTACCGGCAGCTTCCACCTGGGATACTTCCAGTTCTCCCTCAAGGAACGCTTCCAGTATACCCGCCGCACCGGCGATTTCAACGTATATCAGAGCACACCCAATGCTCTGGCGCTCAAGAGCAAGTTCACCATCAAATACAAGGGATTCGACGTAGCCGAACCCTACGTCTCGTTTGAGCTGCGCACCGCCCTCAACGAACCCTGGGGTACCACTAGCGGAGAAGCCCAGTGGAACAAGAGCGGTACCAAGACCTACTACAACTACACTCCCTCCGGCTACACGCACGTGTACAACAACCGCTACCGGGGAGAGGTGGGCGTTTCCTTCAACTTTAGCAAAAGACATGAGCTCAAGCCCTACCTGCTTATAGATTATAACGACAAATATGAGCTGGACACAAACACTGAAGGCACAAAGCTTTTCAGTGCCCAATATGACAATTCAATCATGCTGAGCCCCGGTTTGAGCTATATTTTCAGCTTTTAGCGCTTACAGTTCGTAATAAAAATATTAAAAAATCCTTTGCTATCTCAGAAATAAGCCTTACATTTGCCGCCGACAAAGGAATGTGTATTCTTTTAATTTATTAGAACTATGAAGAAAGTATTTATGTCTGTGGCCGTGATCGCCATGATGGCCGCCACCGTTGCTTGTGGTAACAGCAACAACAACAAGAAAGCTGAAGAAGCCGCTGCAGAAGCTGCCGAGCAGGTAGACACCACCGTTTGCCAGGCCGTTGAGAACGCCGCCCAGGAGGTGAAGGAAGCCGCTCAGGATGCCGCTGTCGAGAAGATCGAAGAGGTTGCCGAGGCCGCCAAAGACGCTGTGAAAGGCGAGTAAAGTTTTATTTAAACAGAGACCTTACCAGGGCAGGGATGTCGGCCACTTTGACCACATCAATGCCCTGGGTTTTTTTATCAAAGTGGGTATAGCTGCTCACAAAGATGCGCTTGAACCCCACGCGGGCCGCTTCTACAGCCCTGCGTTCGGCCTGCGAAACAGGACGGATTTCTCCGCTCAGGCCCACTTCCCCCGCAAAGCAGACATCTGAGGGAAGGGAATAATCGAAATTGGAAGAAAGCACGGCGGCCACTACAGCCAGGTCGCAGGCCGGGTCGTTCACCTTGAGACCGCCTGCCATGTTGAGGAAGACGTCCTTCTGCCCCAGTTTGAAGCCGGCACGACGCTCCAGCACAGCCAGGAGCATATTGAGCCGGCGCACGTCAAAACCGGTTGCGCTGCGCTGTGCGGTTCCGTACACGGCCGACGACACCAGCGCCTGTACCTCGAACAGAAAGGGACGGTTGCCGTCCAGCATGGCCGATATGGCCGTGCCGCTGAGGCCCTCCTCGTGCATGGGGATAAGGAGCTCGGACGGATTGGCCACCTCACGGAGGCCGGTGCCCGTCATCTCGAACACCGCCAGCTCCGAGGTGGAGCCAAAACGGTTTTTAATGCTTCTGAGAACACGGTAGGCGCCGCGGTTTTCTCCCTCAAACTGCAGCACAACGTCCACGATGTGTTCCAGAATCTTGGGGCCCGCAATGGTGCCTTCCTTGGTGATATGGCCAATGAGGATAACCGGGATGCCGCTGGATTTGGCAAAGCGCAACAGCTGGGCGGCCACTTCCTTGATCTGGCTCACGCTGCCGGCGGTAGAATCCACCTGCTGGCAATACATGGTTTGCACAGAATCTACGATGATAAGGTCCGGGGCGGTTTCCTCTGCCTCCGCCAGAATGGCGCCCATGTCGGTTTCGCTGTAAATGAGGCAGTTGGAG
>DGHE01000011.1:0-9069 GCA_002392525.1 Bacteroidales bacterium UBA3856
CAACACACGGACCAGCCTCAACGACAGTGCACGGGATATTCTTCCCGTCGGCACCGAAGACGGAAATCATTCCGACTTTCTTTCCAATTAAACCAGGCATTGGTGTTTGTTAATTAATTGTTAATTAATGTTTTATAACGCATTGGAGGCCACTTGGGCACAATTGCGGACCGCAAAGATACGGATAAAATCCCGATAATCAAAACTTTTTAACAGATTTATCAACATCACAACTATTTGGGATTTGATTATTTGCACGAATCAATTACCTTTGTAGTGTTTGATTATGAAACACTTCATTACACTATGTCTTGCGGTCTTTCTTTGCGGGCCGATGCTGCTGGCGGCCCCGACCGTCCGTATCAGCGGAAAAGTGCTGGAAGCCGACGGCGAGGTTCCCGTCCCGGGCGCCGTAGTGCGGCTGGACGAAAACTACCTGTGGTCCGTAACCGATGCCGACGGCCGGTTCAGCCTGGACAACGTGCAGCAGGGCAACTATACCCTGGAGGTAAGCTGCCTGGGCTATGTGACCGAGTCCCGCCAGATTAGCGTACGGCGCAATCTGTCCGGCATCCTCTTCCGCCTGTCGCAGAACACGCTGGCCCTGAAAGAGGTGGTGGTGACGGCCGAAAAATCCAAGGACAACATCAACACCACGCAGACCATCGGCCGCACGGCCCTGGACCATCTGCAGATGAACAGTATGGGCGGCATCACGGCCCTGCTGCCCGGAGGAAAAACCCTGAACCCCGACCTCACCTCCGACAACGCCCTTTCCCTCCGCTCGGGCGGGCTGTCGGTGGGCAACGCCGCCTTCTCGACCGCCGTGGAAATCAACGGTGTGCGAATGGGAGGCAACGCCTCCTTCGGGGAAATGTCCGGTATCGGCACGCGCAGCCTGAGCGTAGAGAACATCGAGAGCATCGAGGTCGTCACAGGCGTTCCGTCGGCCGAATACGGAGACCTGGGCAGCGGCCTCATTAAAGTGAATACCCAGAAGGGACGCACACCCTTGAGCATCGTGGCCTCGGTGAACCCCCGCACCTACGAAGTGTCGGTGTCCAAGGGCTTCGACCTGGGGAAGGGCGTAATGAACGTGGGGGTGGAATGGGCCCGCGCCACGAAGAAACTCACATCGCCCTACGCCTCCTATACCCGGCGCGGCATCACGCTGGACTACACGCGCACCTTCAATAAGGTCCTGCGGCTGGAAGCCGGCCTCAACGGCAACCTGGGCGGGATGAACACGGTAAGCGACCCCGACGCCTATTCCGAGGAATTCACCCGCGAACGGGACAACATCCTTACCCCGCACGTAAAACTTACCTGGCTGCTGAACCGCAGCTGGATTACCAACCTTACCCTGGAAGGGTCGGTCTATTACCACGACCGCCGCAGCCAGTTCCACGGCTATCACTCCAGCGCCGCGCAGATGCCGGCCGTGCACGCCACCGAACAGGGCTACTGGATGGCCGGCATCCTGCCCCTCACCTACTACAGCGACCAGATCGTAGACTCCAGGGAACTGGACTTCGCCGCCTCGCTCAAATACCACTGGCTGCGCCACTGGGGGCCTGTCAAGAACCTGGTGAAGGCGGGCGTGCAGTGGAAGGCCAACGGCAACGTGGGCCGGGGAGAATACTATGAAGACCCTTCGCTGGAGGCCGACGGCTACCGTCCGCGCCCGTACAGCGACTATCCCTATATGCACAACCTGTCGGGCTACCTGGAAGACAACGTCACCATCCCCATCGGCAAAACAACCCTGGACCTGATGGCCGGCCTTCGCCTGGAGACCGTCTTCCTGCAGGGCTCGCACTATGACGACCTCACCATCCTGTCCCCGCGCCTGAATGCCAAGTGGACCGTGAGCAAGAAACTGGCCTTCCGCGGCGGCTGGGGCGTGGCGGGCAAGCTGCCCTCCTACCACATCCTGTTCCCTCAGCCCGAATACCGGGACCTGCTGTCGCTGGGCTATTCCTGGGCCGACGGATCGGCCTACGTGTACTACACCCAGCCCTACAGTATGGTGTACAACCCGCACCTGCGCTGGCAGCGCAACATCAACTCGGAAGTGGGCATCGACGCAACTCTGCTCAAGACCCGGATTTCCCTGGTGGGCTTTTACAACAAGACCAAAGACCCCTACGAGCTGGGCACGGTGTACGAACCCTTCGCCTATAATATTATAGAGAAGCCCGCCGGCTACGCCCTGATTAGCGAACCCGACGTCATCGTGGACCACCAGACCGGAGAAACTTATTTCCAGGACGCGGACGGCCTGTACGTGCCCGGAACCGTGAAGGTGACCGACCAGACCTTCGCTGCCAGCCGCCGGCAGGAGAACGGGGCCGATGTTCACCGCTACGGCGTGGAACTCACGGTGGACTTCCCGGAAATCAAGCCCATCGGCACCACCCTGCGGCTGGACGCCGCCTGGAACCACACGGAATATACCTCGAACGTAACTTCCTACCTGTACCGCAACGGATGGTCGCACACCATCCTGCCCAACCGGTCCTACCAGTATGTGGGCGTATACAAGGGCGGCACCAACGTCTATGACGGACGCCGGGCCGATAACGTGGACGCCAACCTCACGGCCATCACCCACATCCCACGCGCCAGGCTTGTGATTACCATTCGTCTGGAGGCTGCCCTGCTTCGCCGCTCGCAGTATACCAGCAGCCGCGCCTTCACGGTCGATGCAGCCAGCAACACGCCCACCGGCGGCAATATCTACGACGGGAACTCCTACACCGCCGTATATCCCCAGGCCTATATGGACCTGAACGGCGTGGTGCGCCCCTGGACCGAAGAATCGGCCGCCAACCCGGACCTGCAGCGCCTGATCCTGCGCTCCGGCAATATGTACACCTTCGCTCCCGACGGCTACGACCCTTACTTCAGCGCCAACCTGAGCGTGACCAAGGAAATCGGCAAGCACGTGTCGCTTTCCTTCTTTGCCAACAACTTTACCAATTCCCGCCGCTTCGTAACCAGTTATGCAACCGGAGTAAGCGCCATTTTCACCCCCAACTTCTATTACGGACTCACATGCAGAATAAAATTATAGTATGGGCGGCAGCGGGACTGCTGCTGACGGGGTGTATGGATATGGACGCACCCTTTGCCCCCGAGAACCTGAACCGGCTCACGGTGACGGCCGTGTATCCCGCGGGCTTCGAAACCCGCAGCGGCGCCACCGTCACCATTGAGAACATCGCCGGCGGCATCTCCTATTCCATCCTCACCGGGGACGATGCCAAGGCCACCGTCACCCTTCCGGGCGGCATCTACCGCGTGGCCGTAAGCGACCGGGACGGCCTGGACGTATTCAACGGCAACCGGGACCGCGTGGTGGTATCCGGGCAGGATGTCTCCGTGAGCCTGGACCTGGTTCACTCCCGGGCGGGAATGCTGGTTATCAAGGAAATCTACTGCGGAGGCTGCCCCAAGACACCCGAACAGGGCACCTACCAGAGCGACCAGTACGTGATTGTGCACAACAACAGCGACGTCATCACCTATCTGGACGGCCTGTGTATGGGCAGCGTGGCTCCGTATAACAGCAACGCAAACAACGCCTGGGCGGCGGCCGACGGCACCCTGCCGGACTTCCTGCCCATCCTGGACGCCATCGTGCGCATCCCCGGAACCGGCACCAGCTTCCCGCTGGATCCCGGCCAGGACGCCGTGATTGCGCTGCGAGGCGCCATCGACCACGCCGCCACCTATCCGCTGTCGGTTAACCTGAACAAGCCGGATTACTTTGTCCTGTACAACCCTACCTACTTCTACAACCAGACCTATCACCCCGCGCCCGGCAACCTCATCCAACAAGACCATTATCTGGATGTGGTCATCAAGACCGGGCAGAGCAACGCCTACACCCTGTCTCTGAACTCCCCCGCCTTCGTCCTTTTCCAGGCGCAGGACGTGGATATCCGGGACTGGGTGCTGCAGCCCGGCGTGGTGCGTAGTACGCCCGGATCTTCCATCCAGATGGCCACCATCCCGCCGGAATGGGTGATTGACGGCGTAGAAGTGTTCAACGGCAGTTCGGCCGACAACCACAAGCGCCTGCTCCCCAGCATCGACGCGGGCTACGTAGTCCTGAGCGAAATCTTCAAGGGGCACACGCTGATGCGCAGGACCAATCTGGAAGCATCGGCCCAAAAGGGCTATGAGATGCTTATGGACAGCAATAACTCCAGCAACGACTTATATGAACGCGAAACACAGTCTCTACACGAGTAGGTTAGTCCTGCTCCTGGCGGGCGCTGTGCTTTGCGTCCCCGCCCTCCGCGCCCAGGATGCCTGGCACGGAAGCCGCAACGTGGCCGGCCTGGCCACCGATGAGCCCGACAGCAAGGAGGCCGAGGCCTGTATCTTCGGCAAGTTCACTTCCGGAGATTTCCGCACCTGGTCGGAGGGAAAGACCCTCTGGACCGCCGGCGCCGCCGCACACGCCCAGACCCAGCTCAAGGACCTGGTGATGACGGGCAGTTTCGGCTTTATGCAGGAAGAAGGCACGCAGATGATGGGCTCTATGTTCTCCAAACCGGGATATTACCCCATTGACGTGCTGGAGTTCACGCCCGGCAACAAGTCCCGCCAGACCTACGACATTGCCGGCGGCCTGGCCTGGAAGAACCGCAGCCGCTGGATTCCGGGCCTGAGCGTACGTTTCCAGGGCATCAACTACGCCAAGCGCAAGGACCTGCGCCACACCACCTACCGGCAGGAGCTGGAGGTGACGCCTTCGGTGCTGTACCGGGGCGATGGCTGGCGCCTGGGGGCCACCTTCGTGGCCGGAAAGAGCTCGGAATTCGTCCAGGCCGAACAAATCGGTCCCGCCAGTGCCGATACCTACTATGCCTTCCTGGACAAGGGCCAGCGCTATGGTACCTACCAGGCCTGGGACGGCAGCGGCATCCATCTGGCCGAACCCGGAGTGGACCGCCTGCCCGTGTACGAACTCACCCAGGGCCTGGCCCTGCAGTTCTCGCTGGACGGCAAGCTCTTCGCCCAACTGGAATACCTGCGCAGCCGCGGCGAAGCAGGAGAGAAAGGCTATACCTGGTTTCGCTTCCCCCGCCAGCACTGGGCAGGACAGCTGCAGTACAACTTCTATGAGAGAGACATCTGCCACAGCATCGGCCTGGATTATTCCTGGACCGACACCCGGCTGAACGAAACCATCCTGGAGAAAGTGACCGAGGGCGGCGTCACCACCCCCTCCATCCTGGGCAGCAACCGCATCTTCGCCGACAAGACGTTCGAGATGAGCCTGGTCTATAAGATGGAGCGCGCCGACGGCCTGTCCCTCAACGCCTCGCTACTCATCGACCGAAACAACAGCCTGAGCACCCTGATGTACCCGTATATGGACCTGGACGGCGGTACGCACCTGTTCTTTTCCCTGGATTCCCGGATTCCCCTGGCGCGGCGCTGGGAGCTGAAGGCCGGCTTCCTCGTTGGCGGCGGTTCCTATTCCGAGCAGATGAGTATGGCAACCGCCGAGCCCATCGGCGTAAGCACCACGCCCTTCCGCCTCACCGACTGGTTCGAGACGGAGGAAGAAGTGGCCGATGCCCTTCGCGTGCAGCTTAGCCTGGCGCTGCGCTACAACCTGGCCCGCCTGCCGCTGTACATCGAAGCGGGTTTCGACGGCACGCGCGCCCTGGAGCACCAGCTGGCACCCGGCCTGTACAGGCAAACCAGTTATTTACAGATTGGATACAAGTTTTAACTTACAATAATATGAGAAAGTTATTCCTTTTAGGTACTTGCCTGCTGGCCCTGGCGGCCTGCGAAAAAAAGAGCGTTTCCCCCGAACCCACTCCTGAGCAGGTCGAAAAGCGCCTGGTGCGCATTGCCCCGGTTATGACCAAAGTGAGCGAAACCGCCTTTGAGGCCGGAGATGCCATTGGCGTTACGATGATCCGCTCCAACACCGATGTGTATGCCGACAACACGAAGATGGTCTTCGACGGCAGCATCTTCTCCGGCAGCCTGATGTGGTATGCCGAGGGCACCGACGGTTCCAGCGTAACCGCCTATTATCCTTTTAATGAGGCCGGTCCGGCCAACTTCACCGTTGAGGCCGACCAAAGCGCCGGGACATCGGCCTCCGACTTCGTGGCCGGCGTGAAGACCGGAGTCCTGCCCAGCGCCCACGCCGTGACCCTCCCCTTCAAGCACAAGCTCACCCGCATCGTCCTGAACGTGACAAACAATGCCGAAGGCGAGCCCACCTCCATCGCCCTGAAGGGTGCCAAACTGGCGGCTAAGATTGCCGAGGACTTCACTGCCACCGTGGACGAGACGGCCGATGCCGGCGTAATCGTGGCCCACAAGATCAGCGACACCCAGTACGACCTCATTCTCCCGCCCCAAACCGTTTCCCTGATTGCGACGGTAACCACCGCCGGTGGCAACGAACTGAGCCAGGCCCTGCAGGAGGCCGAACTGAAGGGCGGAATGCAGTACAGCATTTCGATGATCGTGAATCCCTCCGACCTGAAGGTGGCCTTCGGTGCCGAAATCGCAGCCTGGGAAGACGGCGGTGAGATTGGTGGCGACAACACCCTCATCGAGAAACTGAGCCAAGGCTACATCCTCTACCACGAAGACAAGTACACCGTAGCCAAGATGAAGGACGGCAAATGGTGGATGACCCAGAATATGCGTTATGTTCCGGAAGGCATTACCGTGAGCGACCAGCTGACCAATGTCACCGCCGGAGTGTATTATCCCATCGTGGTAAATGCCGGCAACACGGCCGCCGAGTTCAGCAAGGACATCACCGTCATCAATAACAAAGGATATCTGTATCAGGCCGAAGTAGCCCTGGGAAAGAAGGTGGGAGACCTCACCACCGTGGAGCAGGCACAGGCACTGGATGGCGCCCAGGGTATTTGCCCGAAGGGCTGGCATGTGCCGACTCTGGACGACATTGTGGGCTTGGTTGGCAAGGCCGTGGCTCCCGTGGAGACCAACGTCTCGGCTCCTTACTATAATGGAGCCAACGGTTCTGTGAAACTGCTGAACGATGACAGCTTTAACATTGATGCCTTCGGCAGCATCTCCATCATCGATGCCACCAAGACCGCCGGAACTATGATCGGCTGGATGAAGGCTTATCCCGACAAATTAGCTTCCGGTTACATCAACGGCTCTACCTATGTAGACAATTCGTTCAGCTACAAGACTGCTGGCGATCCTACTTCCGGTGTGAAAAACATGCAGTTCTGGGGTCTTACCGTCATGACCAACAAGGGATCGGAGGCCGACTATACCTGCAATGGAACCAAAGTAAGCTTCCGTCTGGGTAATCCTGTCCGCTGCGTACGCAATGACTAAACGCCTGATCATAACCCTTCTGCTGGCTCTGTGCGCCGTTCCGGGCGCACGGGCCGACGAAGGTATGTGGCTGGTCCAGTGCCTGGACCGGGCCCTGGAAAAGAATATGCAGGGCCGCGGCCTCAAGTTGGGCGCCCGCGAGATTTACAACGAGGAGGCGGGCGGCCTGACAGATGCCGTGGTGTCGCTGGGCTTTAACTGCACCGGCAGCATGATTTCCGACGAGGGGCTCCTGATTACCAACCATCACTGCGCGTACAGTGATGTATCGGCCCTGTCCACTCCGGAGCACAATTACCTGGAGGAGGGATTCTGGGCCCATTCGCGGGCGCAGGAGATTCCCATCCCCGGCAAGGAGTTCTTCTTCCTGCGGAAGGTGCTGGACGTGACGGAAGAAGTGAAGGAGCTGAAGAGCAGTCTTCTTTCGAAGGGCCAGACGGCAGGCTCAAGGCGCATTTCCTCCATCATGGAGACGAAATACCAGAAGGAGTATGGCATGGAAGCCGGGCTTGCCAGCATGTGGGCCGGTACCAAGTACTATATGTGCCTGTATGATGTGTATTCCGACGTACGCCTGGTGGGGGCGCCGCCTGTGACGGTGGCGGCCTTCGGCGGAGACGAGGACAACTGGGAGTGGCCGCAGCACAAGGCCGATTTTGCCCTGTACCGCATTTACAAGGACGGGGAGCCGCTGCGCCCTTCGAGACATCTGACCATTAGCCGGAAGGGGTACCGGGAAGGCGACTTCGCCATGGTCATAGGCTATCCGGGCAGTACGCAGCGCTATGCATCGGCCGCCGAGATCCAGCAGAAGATTTACGTGGAGCGGCCGGCCGAGAACCGCCTGCGCCGCGGCCAGATGGAGATTACCCGCAAGTGGATGGATGCCGATCCGGCTGTTCGCATGAAGTACTCCGACCACTTCTTCTCCCTTTCCAACGTGGGTGAACTGTACGAAGGCGAGGAGGCGTGCGTGCACCGCTTTGACGTGGTTTCGAGGCGCCGCGTTTTCGAGGAGGGCTTCCGCGCTTTCTCTTCCGACAACGCCCGCATCCTGGACCAGCTGGACGCCGAGTACGCGTCTATATCGGCCATTGAGCAGCAGAAGGTGTATTACCGCGAGACGCTGGTGAGAAGCTGCATGGCCGCCCGTACGCTCATGCGCATGGGATCGGCCCAAAAGGACCTGGCGCAGCAGCGGAAGATACTGGCCCAGGGCCTTGCCGAGTTGGACGCCCGCCTGGAAAAGGAAATGCTGGCTTTCTCCGTGAAGGAGTTCCTTTCGAATATGGATCCGAAGTACTTCAAGCCCATCCATAAGGAGCTTTTAGAGCGCTTCGGGAAGGACTATGACGCCATGGCCGCCTGGCTGTGGGACAACTCCTGCCTGGCGCAGGCCGGCCTGAAACCGGACGCCGAGGTGGCTGCCGCCTTCAAGGGCGGCATCGACGAGGACCCGCTGTACCGCTATATCCGGGAACTGAGTATCGCCGACCTCAACCAGGCCGAAAAGCATGTGGTGGAAAGCCTGCCGCTCCTGAAGCAGGAATACACCCGGGCGATGTACAAATACCGCCAGGCGCTGGGACAGGTGCAGTACCCCGACGCCAACTCTACCATGCGGCTTTCATACGGACGCGTGCTGCCCCTGCGTCCCCGCGACGGCGTGTATGTACACTGGCAAAGCACCGCCCGCGGCCT
>DGHE01000011.1:9174-37263 GCA_002392525.1 Bacteroidales bacterium UBA3856
TGGAAATACCTGCTTCCTCCGCCGGACTTCCCCGTCAACTTCCTTACGGACAACGACATCACGGGCGGCAACTCCGGGTCTCCGGTGCTCAATGCACGGGGCGAGCTCATCGGCCTGGCCTTTGACGGCAACAAAGAGTCCCTCGCCAGCAACTACGAGGCTGTGCCCGGCTACAACATGTGCGTTTGCGTGGACATCCGCTACGTGCTGTGGGTGATCCAGTACCTGGGACGGCAGGAGTATGTGCTGAAGGAGATCGGCTGAGGGCCGGGCGGATGGCGCAGGTTCAGGAGCGAACGTGCTCGTGGCGTCTAAGTAATTGAATATTAATTTATTAGCACAACTGACGGGTGTGTTTTTCGCACCCGTCAGTTGTGCTATCGCACTGATTACCAGCGGCATAAGCGCCACGACATCCCCGCCCATACGATGTACGTACATCAAAACTGCGCTGGAATGCCACTATTTTGTACGTACATCAGTTGAGGTGTCCACTCAGGGGTGCATGGGGGTATAATTGACAAGGCCAACCCCGGGCAGGACTTGTTTTGTAGCGCACTGATATACAGTCAGTTACAAAACCATTCATGCCAGAACCCTATGAAAATGCCGACCTCGGGCAGAAATGTATTTCGTAAAGCATTAATAGTCAACACATTGCGAAAAACCTAAATGCCCGACAATCAGCCGGTTGCGACAGCCCATCAGTTGAAAGCATGGGGTAGATACAGATGCATGGGGTAGATAAACGAAATCGGCTGAGGACCTATACGGGCCCCATCACGGACGATGTGATGTACCGCTTCTTCCGGGAGCTTACCATCACAGACCTCAACCAGGCCGAAAAGCATGTTGTGGACAACCTGACGGCCCTCAGACAAGAATATGTCAGGGCTATGTAGCCAGCAACTACGAGTCTGTGCCCGGCTACAACATGTGCGTTTGCGTGGACATCCGCTACGTGCTGTGGGTGATCCAGTACCTGGGAAGACAGGAGTATGTGCTGAAGGAGATCGGCTAATTGGAGTCCTCTTCCCGCCACTGGGCGGGGGTTTTACCGGTAAGCTTGAGGAAGTTGCGGTGGAAGGAGACACTGCTGGTGAAGCCGGCGCGCTCGCTGATGTCCTGGATCTTGAGTTCGGGGCGGGTGGTGAGAAGTTCCTGGGCATAGCGCACGCGGTACTCGTTCACGAAGTCGGTGAAGGACTTGCCGGTATTCTGGTTGATGCAGGCCGATATGTATTTCTGGTTGGAAGCCAGGCGGGCGGCCACATCGTCGATACGCAATCCTTTCTTAAGGTACAGCTGCTCTGTTTCCATCAAGTCGCGGATGCGCTGCATGCGGTCGGTGTCCGGGGCGGGATCGGCCTCTTCCCGGGGGGTCTGTTTTCTGCGGCGGAGCACCAGCGCCCCTGTCACGGTGACAGCCAGGACGACAGCCGCGACGATCCACCACAGGATACTGGCAGAAGCGCCGGGGAAAGGTCCGTCGAAGGGATAGAAAGCCATGACCGTAGCATAAGGCTCATAATTGTTGGCCGGTCTTCCGCCGATCATCAGCAGCCGGCCGTCCTGCAGGAGGACAGGGGCGGAACCGTCCAGGGTAAACTCGGGCACCGGGTACGTGGTGCGGTACACGCAGATGGGAGCATCTCCCCCGGCAAGGGCGCTCCCGTAGTCGATGCGGCAGATATAGAAACCGCAGGAAGCGTCGCTGCCCAGCAGCAGGGCAGCCTCCCTGTCGCGATGGACCAGCAGCAGGCTGCTCCACTGGATGGGATTCAGGGGATTTCCCTCGGGAATGTCCCAGCGGGTGGGCAGCAAAGACAGGTCACCGTCCCGCAGAAGAAGGATGCCGGTTTTGCCGTCCTTGCTTTTGGCCGGCAGCAAGTAGGACGTATTGTCTATGGCATAATCTTCCGGAACCCAGTTGGTATGGATGAAAGGAATGGGCTTCCACTGCTCCAACAGGGGATGTGAGAAGGATCCTTCTTTCTTCAGGTATTCCGTACTTACGGTATCCAGCACTTTCCCGTGGGTTTCCATCACCCCCAGCAGCAGGACATCGTCGTCCCCGGTCCTGAACAGGAAAGGAAGCATCCGCTCATCCCTTACGGGTCTTTCCGACAGCGCCCCTTCCTCCGGCCGGTATATCTCCATAGAGTCCCCGGAAGAGAAGTTTCCGCTGATGACTACCGTCCCGTCCGGGAGGGAGATTCCCCGGGCCATCGCCCTCTTTTCCTTCATGATGGGAAGCGGGGAGAACGAACGGGCCGTGCTGTCATATACCTCGACTACGTAACTCTGGCCGATGCCCAGGTACTTTTCGAATCCGCCGGCCACCATCCACCGGCCGTCGGCCAGGCGGACGCGGAAGCCCCCGTCATGCGGGTACAGCTGCTGGATGGGACGCCACCGGCCGCCATGATAATACTCTGCGGTCGAGGTGGGAATGAAGCCTGTGGTATGGCCGCCCACCACCACGATGTCCTCTCCGGCGACAAAGGCCATGTGGTGCGAACGGGGCACCTGCAGGTTTTTCATCGGCCGCGAGGGCAGTTCGCGCAGCAGGCTGTCGGGCAAAGCCGCCGCAGCAGCGGCCGTGCTCCAGAGCACAGCCGCCAGGCAGCAGATATGTCGTAAGACAGGCTTCACCTTACAAAGATAATAAAACTACAGTTTCCCCTTATCCTTGAGCATCCGCAGAGCAGGATAGGTGGGAAGGCTGGACGGATCCATAGTCATTTCCAGCAGGTGACCGTCTGTGTCGTAACGCGCCAGCACCACGCCCTGGGTCTTAAGCTTGCCGCTGGGGCCGGCCATGTACCAGAAATACATTTTGTATTCATAGCAGGCCACGTCGTAGCCCACTTCTGCGAACAAGTCGTCCACCTTGGCGATTTCGGCCTTGTATTCTGCCTTGAGGTCACCGGTTGCCCTGGCCGCCTGCTCTTCCAGTCCCTGGCGGTAGGAGTAGAGGTCATTCACGTACTTGTACTCCTTCTCTACGCCCATGTGATCGAACTTGAAACTGTCGGGGGTGGCGATGTGCGCCTTGGCATAGTTTTCCATCTCTACCTGGACGGGGCTGGGATTCTCACAGGAGAAAACCAGGGCCAGGGCCATGAGAAATAATAAGAACTTTTTCATACGCTTTAAGGTTTATAATACTTTATTCACATCCAATACGGCCTGGCCGCATTCTTCCACCACGGCTTCCAGGGTGGTGTCGAACTGGTTCTTCAACACCAGACGGGCCTCTTCCAGGGAAATAGGGATGGCGCCCTTGGGCGGAGGCGAGGCGATGGAATCCAGCACGCGGATCTTGGCCATGAGCTTTGTGTAGTCCAGTTTGGCGCCCTTGGCGGCGGCCGCCTCGATGCGGGGTACCAGGATGCGCTTGAACTGTTTCACGTTCTGGCGCACGCCTTCTTCGATAAGGGCATCGCCATAACCCAGTACGCGCAGGGCGTCTTCCTTCATACCGCTTTCGAAGAGCATCTGGGCCTGCTTGTGCGCCTCCTTGCCTTGATCCATCCACTCCTTGCACTTGTGGATGTAGGTCTTGGCGATGCGCTCGGGGTCGCCCAGTTTTTCCGCCTGACGGGCGGGGTCGATGATACGGCCCAGGTCGTCGCCATAGGATTCCAAACCCAGTCTTCCGTTCACCACGGCCTGGTCGGCCTTCTTGAGGGTCTTCATGAGTTCCTTGTGGTCTTTGGGGACGAACTTGTACTGCATCTCGTTGAAAACCTCGGCATAGGTATCTCCCATAAGGTTTTCATTGAGGTCGTACCACTTGCCGTCGTGACCCTTGAACTGGTAGGTGACATCGCGGTCGGCGCCGATCTTGCGGCCCAGGCGCAGGTCGTCCCCTGCATTGCCCGTGGCGCCCTTGAAGACGCGCACCTCCGGCGGGTTGTTCTTGTAGGTGGGGTAGGCGTCGGAGATTTTGCTGCGAAGGCGCTTGATCACCACATCGTCTATGTCGTCGTACATACTCTGCATCTGGGCGTTGAAGTTGGCCCGGAGCATATCCGACGGCTGGTTGCGAAGGAGGTTCTGTGCGGTCTTGTTGCCCTGCAGGGCCAGGGTGGCCTTGCGCATCTCTTCCTTGGTGGCGGTGGGATTGTTCATCACGCGCTTGAACTCGTCCAGCAGCTTCTGGCCGTCCTGGCGGGCCACCTTGGCGGCTTCTTCGGCCAGCTGGGATTCCTGCGTGTAGAGCGATGGATTGCCACGCACCTGGCGGATGGCGTCATCGGCCAGTTCGTTGGAGGTCTTGAGTACCTTCTTGGCCTTGGTAGCGGCCTTGGAGATCTTTTCGGCGGTGCCGGCGCTGTTGAAGTTCTTGGAGGCCGATGACAGGCCTTCGCTCACGCGGGTGCTCTCGGCGGCCTTCTTGGTGGCCACGCTAATCTTTTCTACCTGGCCGGCCACGGCCTTGGACTGGGCTGCCTTATCGGCCCGGAACTGCTTGATCTTGGACCAGGTCTTGCCGACGACCTTGCCACCGATGGCAAATCCCAGTTCCCACTTGACAATTTTCCAGCTGCTCTGTTTAAAGGCTTCGAAGGTGCTGTCTCCGCCCTTGTCCACGTATTCCTTCATTTCGGCCAGGGCGCTGATGGGCGCGAGGACAACTTCCGAGGCGCCGCCGGTCACAATGCCCAGACCCACCCGCATGATGATCACCGGAATGGAACTTTCCATGGAGGTAATGGTGGCCATGGCGGCATCCAGGTCTTCGCTGTCGGGGGAGAAGGTGGACTTGTTGGCAAAGGCCGTCCCTATCTCTCCCAGGCAGAAGCGCCGATAGACGTCCATCACGTTCTCGTAGTCGGCGTCGTCGTAGCCGAAGGCTTTGTTATAGCCTTCCAGCATCACCGTCACCTTGTAGAACATGGGCCGAAGCTCCATAAAACGGCGGTCCAGACAGAGGTTGCGCTGGATATCCGTGAGGTTCTCCCTGCGCTGCTCGTCTATGTTGTCCCAGCGGGCCAGGCCGCGCATCACGTCCATGCCTTCGGGAATCTGGTCGCGGATGGGCTGGGAATTGAGCGGAACCCGAACCTCCTGAGTATAGGTTGTTCCGCGCCAGACCATGCTTACCTTTACCTTCACGTGGGAACGGTTGGGGGGTGCCAGATAGCCTTGCGTGGCACTGATTACGCCCCAGTAGCCGCCGTCGGGCATGCGCCCGGCCGTCTTGTACTCGAAGGCGAGTGATTTCACCAGCGAGGGAATGGATTCTCCGTTGTAGTCCCGGTAGAACTGGCCGTCGTAAGTGACCAGGTCTCCGTGCTCGGGCACATAATGGGACTTGTCCCGCTCCGTAAAGAGCATGCTGCCTTCGTAGTCGTCCTCATAGGTGAAGACGGGTTTTTCGTCGGGAAAGACGCTGCGCACCTGGCCTTCCTGCTGTTCGTCTATCACTACCAGCTGCCAGTCTACACGGCTCTGGGCATATTGGAGGCGACGCTTGGAGCCCTTGACGGGCATAATGTCGTTGTCCGGGGTGCTGCCGATTTCCACCAGGTAGCTCTTGAGCGCCCGCACATGCAGCCGCAGGCCCGGGTGGATGCGGCAGATGTCGAAGGTCTCCTTCACGGGCTGCGCTTTGCCCCGGGGCCAGGCCTCGATGGTACAGGTGTATTCTTCCACGGTGCCGGGCATCTGGTCGGCCTTGCCCATTTCGGTGAGGTGGATGTTGAAGATATCGGGGTCTTCTGAACTCTGCTCAAGGCGTGCGCGGAAATGCTCCTGCGCGCCATCGGAGAGCTTGATATTGATCTTGTCTGGGGTCTTGAGGCCACCCACAAGGGCGAAGCCCATCTCCAGGGTCTTGCCCTGTCCGGCGGCGAAGCTGATGGTCGGGGCCACCAGGATGGCCGCCTCCCCTTCTACCTTGAAGACGAGGTTGCGGACGAAGCGAGCCTGTTCCCCTTCGAAAATAAAGCTCACCGTGGCGGTTTCAGGCACCTGCTTGTCCGTGGTGGACATCGGTGTCAGGTCGGCCATCCTGTACTTGCCCTCGGTGCGGACTTTCTCCACCAGCGCATTCTCCTTCCCGCTGATGTGGATGGTCGAGGTGAGGTCCGGGCGCTGAACTACGGTGCCGTCGTCCTTGACTTCCTCGATGCGAGCGCCCACCTGTACTGGAGGTTCGCCAAAGTACAGGGTGTCGCCGCAACTCTTCCAGAGAATCATCCGGTAGGTAGAAGGCTTTTCTTCCTTCTTCTTTTTGGTTTCCCTTTCGGGTTTGGACTTATTTTTCCCACCCTTATTCTTGTTTCTCTTGCGAATTCGATGCACGCCCCAGCCGCCGATGACAGCTCCGGGAATGACCACCTCCCAAGGAATAGTGGTATCATCGGATTTGGATTCTTCGCCGGTATTATCACCGGCCTCTGTCGTAGTGGTAATCGTCTTCTTCTGGTCACTCACAATGTAGATGGTGACGGTACCGTGGTCTTCGTCATCACGGGCTCTCACCGAAACAATAACGCCCCTCATAGAATCATCAAAAGGAAGGGAGGCTTCCATGGACAGGCCGTTTACATCTTTGAATACGATTTTGTTCTCGATGGCCTGCACATAATCATTCTTTCCCTTTTTCCCCATTTTTACAGGGGTCAACATGATTACCACCCAGGGATTTTCTTCCTGCGAACGGAAATTTGCCCGGACTTTGATGGTCTTTCCCGGCGAGGTTTCACCATAATAGCGCTTATGACGACCGACACCCATGATGAAACCGCCCATAAAATTTGATTCATTTTCTGCCGATTTAAAGATGGGGTAGTCGGAACCATAGAGGATGCGGCTATCCTCCACGGTGGTTTCCTCCATAAAAGTAATCCCGTCTATTTCGATGTTCAGCCCGCCGGAAATGTCATGCCATCCCCGGTAGGTTTCTGCATGGGCGGGTACGCTCATGCAGAAAACCGCGCAGGTCAACGCGGAAAGGAGTAATCTATTCATAGGCGGGGCTTTTAAGCTCCTAACTTCATCATGGTGAGCATGGTAACACCGATGGCGATGAGGGCCCAGTGCCACCATTTCATCTTGGCCATGCGCTGCTTTTGGGCAGCGCGGTTTGCCCGGAAGTTGTCCATGGAGAACATCTTCTGTTTGGGCTGCTGTTCGTTGAACTGGGGCTGGGATGCACCGATGCGGGTTCCGCAGGAACCGCAGAAATTGGCGTTGTCGGAGAGCTGGGCTCCGCAGTTGGGGCAGTATTTCATAGGCTTAGATAATGATTAAATGAAAGCGCCGGCGACGACGGCGGAATAAATGTCCATGAGGGCGGCCAGTTCGGCTTCGTCGGTAGCGACGGCGCAGCCGGAAAGCAGGTTTCCGCTTACGAAGGTTGCCTCCGTATAGGTGTAAGCCCTTGGATTCTGAAGATTCCGGAAGCAATAGCAGTGAGGGAAATACTTCCCGTCGGAATTGTCCTCGTAGTGCATGTCATATTTCCCTTCGGCCAGTTCTTCTTCCAGTTCGTCCAAGGCACCCGACAGGAAGCCGTACATTTCCTCCGATGTGAATCCGTAGGCCTCTTCGGAATCTCCGGGAACAATCACCAATTTTAGGCGATTCCGCTGATTGGTGGCGTTTTTAGGGACAATGATGCAGGCCTCACCGTTCTGGAGACGTTCCCTGGAAGCAATTTTATATTCACCGGAAAGAAGGAATGTCACAGTACCCACCGTAACCTTTTTTTCGCGGGCTACCTTGTTGTCGGTGCGGCCCATCAGGGCATTGGTGTATTCCTCCCTTTCGCTGTCCGTCAGTTCGTCCAGGCTTTGGAAGCCGTCGCCCTCCACGGCTTTGGGGGTCTTGGGGGTATTCTGGTAAACTTCCTGCTGAGGGAGAGACTCGCCGTCCTGATTGCCCTTACCGGAGAAGATTTCCTTGGTGATAACGGCGGCCAGGACAAGGGCAACCACCAGGGCAATAATCTTGATATAGAGCCACAGGGAATGTAAACAGCCCTTTTTCTTTTCCCCGGGTTCAGCCTTTTGCCGATAGGCCGGTTGGTTGACGGGCTGCGCGGCAGGACGGGCCTGAGGCTGGGGCTGAGGCCTGGGTTGCGCCTGTGGTTGTGGTTGCGCTTCCGGTTCCGGGCTCCAACTGGCAGCGGTGAATTCGCCTTCAACGTCGGAGGCTTCGACCACTTCTTCTTCCGGGTCGGAAATGACCACGGTAGCCTCGTCGGGAGCGTCTATGGGTGTTCCGCAGGCGGTGCAGAACTTGGAATTGTCGGGGACCTGGGCCCCGCAGTGGGTACAGAATCTCATAGTGCTGTGGTTTTCCTGAATGTTTTTCCTTCCGGCCAGCTGCCGCCGAAGAGCGTGAGTTCATCGGCCCCTGCTGGTCCGTTTGAAAGGAGGAAGCTGAGTTCGCGGCCCTGCGTGTCCCGCAGGCGGAAGGTTTCGGCGGCGTCGTGGCGGTATTCCTCGTTGTGGAAGAGGAAAACGCAGATTCCCTGTCCGCGGGCGTTCAAGGGTTCCGGGGCTTCGGCGAAATGCCAGTGGATGCCTCTTCCTTCGCCGCCGAAGAAAAGGGTATCGGCCCCGCTGACGAACGTCCCTTCCAGAGGGGCGGGATCATTCGTACGGGGCGGGCGGCCGCCACGGAACCAGCAGGCACTCACACAGAGCAGCGCCAGAAGGAATGGGAGGAGGGACCTCATTTTGCGTTGGGGCAGTGGTTGGTAATGAAGTCCAGGACAAAGTCAAAGTCTTCGGGAGCGGTGTACACCTGGTTCTTGGACAGCGGCCCGTTCACTTTAATGGTGGAGAGCCTGGGAACGGGCTTGATGCTGCGCACCTTGCTGAAGTCGGTGGTGAGGGAGGTATGGCCTGCAACGAGCATACCCTGTCCCACCCTGACGGGATTCCCGGTGAGCGCGCCGGCGCCGGCTACGAGTCCGCCGATGACGCGTGCGTTCTTCTTCTGATACTCCACCTGCTTGTGGCAGAGGCCGTTTTCGTCCATCGTGAAGTTGATGATGTACCTGCCTTTGTACATAGCGGCCACGATGAGGTAGGACAGGAAGGCAATGGCCAGGCCTACCAGTACGGCAATGCCCCAATACTTGAGGTCGTGGCCGATCTCGGCGAAATTACCGTGGAAGGCCGGGCCGATGTAGGTAGCCACGAAGGCGATGCCTCCCAGGATACCCAGGATCTTGCACACCGTGTAGAAGGGTGCCAGATTCTTTAACATATTCATCGGATACGTCCAGCGATACTTGCCGTCGGTGCATTTTTTAACGCGGATGCCCTCATATTCGGGCGATTCCAGTGCTTGGTCGAGGTCTTCCATATTATGTGGTTTTTAACAAATGTAAGAACTATCGGGCATAATTGTCCCCACGGCCATGGGTCGTTTCAGAAAATGAAATAAAGTTTTCGGGAAATGACAGTTTACTAGCACCGCCCGGATAAGGGCAGGCTCAAACTAAAAAGGGTATAATTGACAAAAATGGTTGGTGATTGTGACATTTGTGGTTGGTGACGGCCGCCGCGAGGAGGGCCATTTTATGGAGCCCACCGCAGCGGCGAGCCGTAGCCACCGAGCCGCGTAATGCGAGGTGGCGTCACCTTTGCCGCGTTGACACGAAATCGCCATTCCATGCATTCTAGCCGTCAACGCGGCAAGGTTTTCGGCGTTTTCGGCCATTTTCCTTGCCACGTTGACGCGAAATCGCCATTCTATGCGTTCTGGCTGTCAACGTGGCAAATAAAAGTGATCTTTAACAGTTTTCTTCTAATTTGCATAAAAGTCAATAAATCAGCAAACTATAAAGGAATCACCAACCAGAAATGTCTCAAGGCAGAATCCATGACCAAATTCAATAACTTGTTGTAGTTTTTATTACACAACCTTGTGTTACACAACCTTGTGTAATTGCAAAGTAATTATTATTTTTGCAAAAAATACTGGCATATGGAACAACCCTTTGTATTTGGCATACCGGCAGATGATCCCTATTTCATTGGTAGAGAGAAGGAAATTAAACGGCTTGAAGCAAATTTCAAATACGGCATAAACACCGTTTTGATGTCTCCCAGAAGATGGGGGAAGACTTCGCTGGTTAACCGTGTCGCAGGAATGTCGGCAGCAAAGGGCCGCATCATAGTACAGATGGATATCTTCGCGTGTAGGAGTGAATATGATTTCTACAACACCTTCTCATCGGCCATCCTCAGACAAACGGCGTCAAAGATTGACGAATGGAAGGATTTGGCAAAGGGCTTTATCGAAAGATTGACACCCAAGATCGGCCTTTCGCCGGACCCGGGTTCCGATTACTATGTATCGCTGGGCATTACTCCCAAAACACACTCCCCGGAAGAAGTTCTTTCCCTTCCGGAAAAGATTGCGCAAAGGAAAGGCTGTGAACTGGTTATCTGTATAGATGAGTTCCAGCAGGTAGGAGAGTTCCCGGATACACTTGCTGTACAAAAAAGGCTAAGAAGCGTCTGGCAAAATCAGAAACACGTTTCCTATTGTCTCTTCGGAAGTCGTTTGCATATGATGACCCGGCTGTTTCAGAAAAAGAGTTATCCCTTTTATAAATTCGGTGAGATTCTGAACTTGGAGCCAATCCCGTTAAAGGCCTGGATTCCATATATCCAAGGACGGTTCGAAGCCTACGGTAAATCTATCTCAGACGAGTATGTGGCAAAAATCTGTGAAACCGTCCAGTACCAGTCATCCTATGTTCAGCAACTGTCCTATTCCGTCTTACTGCTGTCGGAAAGGGAGGTGGATGAGGATTCCTTTGCACAGGCAGTGAAAGACTTACTGGCCCAAAACAACAATGTCTTTATAGAGCAGACCCAGTCCCTGACCACATACCAGCTCAACTTCCTGAGAGCGGTTATGGATGGGATAACCACCGGTTTTGGTGAAGCCGAAATACGGGAAAATTACAATCTTGGATCTCCTTCCAATATAACTCGACTAAAGAATTCAATGGTGGATAAAGAGTTGGTAGAACTTACCGCAGACGGAATCATCTTGGGAGACCCGGTTCTTAAGCTTTGGCTAAAAAGAGTTCTCAACTGAAAGATAGAGGACCTGACAAATCACCCCATCCCCCTTTCTTTTTCACCCCAATAGCCGAAGGCCATATGGCTTTCGGCCTTTTGTCGGGGGCGGTTTGAGTTGATAAAACGCCAATCACGGAAAACGAACTAAGATGCGTCAAAATCAGCCTTCCAGGGACCTGTAGTGCATTTCGCTTCCCTAGAGTAAAAAAATAAATTTAGGGATACTTTACCTCGCATTACCAGGCTCGGTGGCTACGGCTCGCCACTGCGGTGGGCTTCACAAAATGGCCCTCCTCGCGGCGGCTGTCACCAACTGTTTTTTTCATCATTACCGATAATTTCCCGTCCCCGACGAGATTTAACCCTACATGGCCCTTGCCGACAAGGTCAAAAAAGAGTCCATGAAAAAGTTTGATGAGGTGTAGGCGGAATAGATTCCTTTGATTATCTTTGAAAGCCGGAATAGCCCGGCGTTGATTGAAGAACAGTATGGCAAGAAAGAAGAATATCGAACAGCAACCTGCGCAAAAAATGCGACAGTTGCAAGTACAGCCCTCTGTTGAGGTGGGAGAAGTGGCTATATATAACCCCGACGATACTATTCGTCTGGAGGTTCGATTGGAACAGGAAACAGTATGGTTGACCCATACCCAGATGGGGCTTCTATTTGGCGTTGACAGGACAGTTATCGTGAAGCATGTCAGCAATATATACAACAGCGATGAATTGGACGAGGCGGCAACCTGTGCAAAAATTGCACAAGTTCGTAATGAAGGCGGAAGAAGGGTAAGAAGAACGAGTAAGTACTATAATCTGGATATGATACTATCCGTAGGTTATCGAGTGAATTCTCGCAATGCGACCTACTTCCGTAAATGGGCGAGTGCCATATTAAAAGATTATCTATTACGCGGTTACGCTATCAACCCCAGATTGGAACAGCTGGAACGGCGCGTTGCGAAGACTGAAGAAAAGATTGATTTTTTTGTAAAGACCGCTTTGCCTCCTGCGGAGGGAATCTTTTTTGACGGCCAAATCTTTGACGCATACGAGTTTGTCTGCAGCCTAATCAAATCTGCCAAAGCCAGAATCATTCTCATAGACAACTATGTGGATGAGAGTGTCCTCACAATGCTGGATAAGCGTCCTGCCGGAGTGAGCGCGTCCATCTTTACCCAGAAAATATCCCAGCAACTTTCCTTGGATATTGCCAAGCATGATGCGCAGTACCCGCCCATCCCGGTACAGGTATTCAGCAAATCTCATGACCGGTTCCTTATCATCGACAATCGGGTATATCATGTAGGTGCATCCATCAAGGATTTGGGCAAGAAGTGGTTCGCCATTCTTGAAATGGAGGATCAGAACCCAGACGAATTGATTTCCAGGCTTTAGTCAGCCAAGAAACACCTGGTTTACCTCTAGTTTCATCGCCGAAAGCCGGAGATAATTTGGAATTCTCATAAAAAGCATTTTACTCTGCGGTTGAAATCATATCAACTGCTGCGCGGTCATTGAACCGTGAGGAGAGAGATTGAAGAGATTCGGTATAATTGACAAAATGGTTGGTGATTGTGACATTTGTGGTTGGTGACGGCCGCCGCGAGGAGGGCCATTTTATAGAGCCCACCGCAGCGGCGAGCCGTAGCCACCGAGCCGCGTAATGCGAGGTGGCGTCACCTTTGCCGCGTTGACGTGAAAAAAGCATTGTGCGGCCCTCTACACGTCAACGCGGCCGTATTTTATGCCAAATAAGCCGATTCCGTTGCCGCGTTGACAAGAAATCGGCCACGTGTGCTTTCTGTTCGTCAACGTGGCAAATGAGGGAAACTACCACGTACGGTCGGTGGGTTGGGCCAGGTAGGCTTCCAATTCTTCGGGGGTACGGGCCGGATATTGGTTGGGGGGCATCCCAATAATGCCAAAGACCTCCTGGCAGTAGGTATAGCCCAGGGCGTCCAGGATGGCAAACTGGTGATGCAGGCTCTCCTTGAATCGCACGAAGTCACGGTTCTCGCGCGTGCACCACTGGATTTCACTCAGGGCACATAGACGCGGCAGAAGCATATACTCTAACTGGTGAGCGGTAGGGATATACTCCGTCCATAAGTTGGCCTGTACACCCAGGATGTGGCTCTGCTGGAAGGAATCCAGTTCGTCAAACGGCTCATAGCTGTACACTTGCTCCGTGGGAAGGTATCCTCCAATGGCATAGGGCTCTCTGTCTCGCTCCCGGCTCTGATAGTAGTCCAGGTACAGGAAGGTATAAGGCGACATAATCACGTCGAAGCCGCGGGCCGATGCATCGATTCCACCCTGGGTCCCCTGCCAGGACATCACGGTGGCACCGGGTGCCAGCTCCCCTTCCAGAATCTCGTCCCAGCCGATAATCTTGCGGCCCTTCCCTTCCAGAAAAGCCTGCATACGGGCGGTTACATAGTTCTGAAGATACTGTTCCTTGGTTCCGTACTCGGTGTCGCGAAGCCCCAGCTGCTTCATTTTGGCCTGACAACGCGGGCAGGAGGCCCAGCGTTTCTTGGGACACTCGTCTCCTCCGATATGGATATAGGGAGAAGGGAAAACCTCGCAAATCTCTCCCAACACATCCTCCAGGAAACGGAACGTCTCTTCCTTGCCCACGCACAGCACATCGTCGGAAATGCCCCAGCGGGTCCAGACCTCATAGGGGCCGCCGGTGCAGCCGAGTTCGGGATAAGAAGCCAGGGCGGCCAGCATATGGCCGGGAAGGTCGATTTCCGGGACGATGTTGATGCCGCGTTCTGCCGCGTAGGCCACCAGCTCCTTCAACTCTTCCTGCGAATAGAAGCCGCCGTGGGGAATTCCGTCGGAGTTTCCGTGCTCGGCCTCTATGCAGGAACCGCTGCGCCAGGCACCCACTTCCGTGAGACGGGGGCGGGACTTGATTTCCACGCGCCAGCCTTGGTCGTCGTTCAGGTGCAGGTGAAGATTGTTCAGTTTGTAAAGGGCCATTACGTCTATGTAGCGCTTTACCTCGGCAACGTCAAAGAAATGACGGCAGGGGTCCAGGTGCAGACCGCGGTAGGCAAAGCGAGGGGCATCTTCGATGTGAACGGCGGGGATACGCCACGAAACGCCCTTCTCCCCGTTCCACGGGAGGGCGGAAGGCGGCAGCATCTGCTTGATCGTAGCCAGGGCATATAGCTCGCCGCTGCGGGATGACGCCGTGATGGTGATGCCGTCTTCCCGGGCATCAAGGATGTATGCTTCCGGAGCCAGGGAATCATCGCGGACGAAGCAGATTTCGGACACCGGAGCCGTCCCCTCCAGCCGGGTCAGGTGCGCTGGCTGGGGGACGATATGCGGTTCTTCTACAGGAGCCTGCGTGCAGGCTGCGGCTAATAGAGGAACTATAGGGAGAAGGTGTAGTTTCATATTAATCAATAACCGGATTGATAAACCTTGACGTAATCTACCTCAAACACAGCCGGATTGGGCCAGGAGGCAGCCGGAATGCCGCCCCAGTCTCCTCCGATGGCCAGGTTGAGCAGGATGTAGTAATCCTGGTCGAATGCCCAATAGGGCAGGTTGTGCTGACCCGGATAAGGGTTCGGAGCGGTGTAGAACAGATTGTCGTCCACGTAGGCCTTGACGTACTTGTCAGTCCACACCATAGAATAGGTATGCCAGTCATTCTGGGCCGTGGTGTTAGAACTGAGAGTATAGCTGTCGTGGTAATCTACGTTGCCGGGGTAGTAAACGAAATCTCCCTCATCTATGGCTTCCTTCGTTGTGTAGTAGCTGTGTGCAGAGAAGTAAGCATTCTTCGGGTCGTCATTCGGTACATACTCTACGATATCAAGTTCTCCACCGTCCATACTGGCGTCACGCACATAGGAAGAACCGGACTGGGGCAGCATCCAGAAGGCGCTCCAGCAGCCCTTGGTTGTAGGGAGCTTGGCTTTCATCTCAATGAGGCCGTGCTTCCAGTGCTGCTTCGTGTACATACGAGCAGATATATAATTCTTACCCTGGTACGGGACATTGTAGCTGTTGATTTTGAGCGTTCCGTCGCTCACTTCAGCCGTGTTGTAGGTGGTGCCCCCAATCTTGACGGACTGGTTGACGTAATACTGAATTTCGTTATTCCCCCAACCGGTACCACCCGTCTGGAAGACCCAGCCATTACTTCCGGTATTGACAGAACTTCCTTCGAATTCATCCTGCCAGGTTGGAGAATAGGCGGCACGGATTTCGGCCGGCGTCATACTGTCGAAAGGATCTATGCCACCGGAGCTGGGATTATACTCTACAGCAACGTAGTAGAGATAGATGGCTCCATTTACCGTAGAGGAAACGGAAATCTCAATGGTACCGGACGCACTGCCAGTGAATTCGGCTTCATAATCCCCATCTCCGTGTGCCACGGGGGTGCCAAAGGCGATACCACCCACTTTACAACTGACGGTGAGGCTGCTGCCGTCCGTAATACCGGAGTTGTAGCCCAGGGTAACTTTCGTTATTTCTCCGGGGAAGGAGGAAGAGGTCATTTTAAAGGAAGAAACCGTCATACCGCCCGTCCCCAGCTGGATACCGTGGCGCCAACCGGATTCTGCCTGAGTTCCAGCCCATTCGAAGTAGCCTGCGTCGGTCAGATTCCAAGAAGCGCCGTCCAGGGTTGCAGGATGGGTGAGCTGCTCATAGTAATAGCCATCTTCCCATCCGCCCCAGTCTTTGACAGGGCCGACACCCCAGTCACCGTTGGCATAAGTATGCCAATACGGGCAAGCCGGTCCGGAATCTGCACCGCCACCGGAGTTGGGATCATACTCTACGGCAACGTAGTAGAGATAAATGGCTCCTTTTGCCGTGGAAGAAACTGAAATCTCAATGTTGCCGGAAGCACTGCCGGTGAATTCGGCTTCATAATCCCCGTCTCCGTGTGCCACGGGGGAACCAAAGTCAAAACCACCTACCTTACAGCTGACGGTGAGACTGCTGCCGTCCGTAATACCGGAGTTGTAGCCCAGGGTAACTTTCGTTATTTCTCCGGGGAAGGAGGAGGAGGTCAGTTTAAAGGAGTAGACAGTCATACCACCCGTCCCTAGCTGGATGCCGTGACGCCAGCCGGATTCTGCCTGAGTTCCAGCCCATTCGAAATAACCTGCGTCGGTCAGGTCCCAAGTAGCGCCGTCAAGGGTGACGGGGTGAGTGAGTTGCTCGTAGTAATAGCCATCTTCCCATCCGCCCCAGTCTTTGACAGGGCCAATACCCCAGTCGCCGTTGGCAAAGGTATGCCAGTACGGGCTGGCGGGGCCACTGCTCTTCGGTGTACGGGTGGCATTGGGACTTGCGAGGTCCACGACAAGGGGCCTGATTCGGCCACGGTTGAAGGGAACGTTATTGAGCGGAATGACATAGGTGGCGCCGGTGGTCTCCACGGTCACGGTGCCGGACCAGGTGCCAGGTGCGAGGCTCATATTCACATCGATTGCCGCTGCTTTGTTAGCACCCACGGTAGCGGGAGTTGCGAGAGTGGCAGTGATGCTCTTTCCGCTGAGCCCAGTGATGGTCGGGAGGTTTTCCTCGCTCACTCCGGTAATATCGGCCGTGAAATCTCCAGCAATGTCGGAGTCGGAGGTGAAATTGACGCTCTGGACCTGTTCGGTACCATATTCCGCATTGGTGGTGAATACCTTAAACTGTGCAATGGAAGCCAGACCCATAAACTGGATCATTCGGTTTTCATTGTTGTTGAAGCTGGCAGATTCGGTATTCTTGATGGAACCGGTATGCTCAAACGGAGCCGCCACCAAGGGCATTGAGTTTGTCAGTTTTCCATCTTGTGCTGTGGGAATGGAAAAATGAACGGCATTTTTTGTCGAGCCTTCTTTGTAAGGCGCATAGAAATAGAAGGTCGTCTTATGCGAACTGATGGTTCCCCAGGGTGTACCAGTATTATTGGTAACCGTGAAGGAGTGCGGGTTGGTTTCCAGATTCACGACGGAAGAACCGCCTGAACTGGCTCTTGAGTTGGTCCATCCAATCATATCTCCTTCCTGCCAGGCCATATAGTTGTTTTCCATTACGGCCTTTACTCCATCACTCAGGAAGAAGGTAATAGATTCTTCGCCGTTGTCGATAGGCTGTTCCTCTTTCACGGCGCAGGCTGCCAGGGTACAGGCCGCGGCAGCAACGAAAAGGTATTTGAATAACTTTTTCATCATAGTGTCGTTTTAGAGGGTATATTCTGAATCAAAGCCGAAATACTCAGTGAAGTTCTCCTCGTTGTAGGAAAGCGTTGCGATGGTGCTCTCTGTCCGGAGCTCCAGCAGTTCCACTGTGGGAGGTATATATGCTTTAGTGTCTTTCATATTCTTTGTTTTAAATGGTCCCTCCCCGGCAGGAGAGGAACCAATTCATTTACAGACTTAGTCTCTGTATCCCACGTATATATCATAAAGCCATACGGGCATTACATCTGTCGCATGGAAGGTAATGGTTATTTCGCCACTTGCGCTTCCGATAAAGTCGGCTTTAAAGTCTCCTCCAGCAGTAGTAATTACCCCTGAACCGTAACTCTTTCCACCAACCTTGCAACTAACATCAAAAGAATTATCCGAAGCACCGTTAATAGAGATTTCTGTTATCGTCCCGGGGATGTCAGAAGTGGAAAGGATATAATCCCGCACGCCGCTACCATAATTTCCTATTTGTAGAAGCTTTGTATTTGTAATAATGAAGTAGCCACCAGTATCGTACACGGGGTTGCCGTTATTGATTTGTCTCCAGGTCCACCAGATGCCATCATCCTTCAAGTCATACGGGTTGGTTATGTTCCAATTGAAATAGCTTGCTTTATCAGAAGTGATACCCCAGTCACCTGCGACAAAATAGTGGTAATATCCCCTATACTCAATAACGCTACGAGTAGCATTCGCACTTCCCAGGTTGATATTAATTGTCTTGAACTGGGCACGATTGAAGATGGTGCTCTCGAGGTTATATGAATACTTCGCCACATTGGTACGCACTTCAATGGTACCAGAGAAGGTGCCCGGGGCGACAACCATATAAACCGGAATGCCGGACTCCTTATTGGGGCTTCCCACCGTTGTGGCCGTGTTCAGGGTAGAGATGACGCTCTTTACAGTAAGGCCTGACGGAGCGGGAATCGCATTAAGTGCGACGGCTGTGAGGTCTACCGTGAAGTCACCGGCAATATCGGAGGAAGAGGTGAACTTAACGCTTTCCACCTTCTCTGTATTGTATGACGCGTTAGTGGTGTAGACATTGAAATGAATCAACGCCCCCAGGTTCAGGAAACTGGCCTGGCCGATGGGCGTGTCCGTGCTTGCTGCCATTGCCTCAGAAATGACAATGGGCAGGGACACCATAGGCATACAGTCTGCCAGGTTGCTGCCATCCTGATTCCTGGGAATGGAAAGCTCTGCCTTATCCACCGTCACATAATCGGCCATATAAGCATAGTACGGCGCAAACGCATAGATCTTAGAACCGGCAGGCAGGGCGGCAGTGCTGCTAACCTCGAAGGTCTTCGGGTTGGCTTCCGTATCAATGGCCGAGTGGCCGGGCTGGTCGGTGAACCAGCCGATGAGGTCTCCTTCGGACCAGGCCATATGGTGGTCGTCCAGGACAGATTTAACATCGTCACCAACGGTGACCTTATAGGTGAATCCCTCTTCAGAAGTGTTTTCCTCCGGAAGACCTTCTTTGTTCCCACAAGCGGCGACGGTGAAGGTCATCACCATCGCGAGGAACATATATTTCGCTATCTTTCTCATCGTCTTCCGTATTAAAGATCAACATCCTCGTCGTCATCGGTGATATTCTCCGTCCGATCATTCGAGTGGAACGACTGAGCGATGGGGCTCTCAATCATAATCTGGATAACATCCACAGTGGGGGTGGTATATTCTAGTTCTAATGTTTTCATAATTCGTTATTTTTGAAAAACTCTTACCCAATCAATCTCGTACGAGTCCTCAGTAAAGGTAGCGGCGGGTTCACCGCCCCAACTGCCGCCCACGGCGAGATTGAGCTTGAGATTAAACACCTGGTCGAACGGCCAGGTGGCAAGATCGACCTCATTGGGCTTGGGATTGGGTACATAGAAATACTCTACCCCGTCCAACAGGCCGCGGATGAACTCGTGCGTCCATTCCATCCCGTAGCAGTGCCACTCCTCGGGCTTGTTAATCTTGACCCACTGGCAGTAAGCATACTTGACGTGAGTCTGCGGATCTACATAGCCGGAGTTCTTGCCTTCGGCCCCTTCCGGGGTGGCATTGTAGCTGTGCGCCGAGAAATAAATCACATCCTTCGGATTGTCCGGAGGATTGACTACATACTCCATAATATCAATCTCGGCTCCCGTCTTGCTGGGATCCAGCACCCAATAGGGACCGTCCTTGAGCAGCATCCAGAAAGCGGGCCACATCCCTTTGGACAGAGGCAGTTTGGCGCGCATCTCGATGTAGCCGTGCATCCAGCCCTTGTTGGTGTTCATACGGGTCGAGATGTAGGACTTCCCGTTGGTGTAGGCCTTGTACTGGTCGGCAATCTTGTAGGCCGTGATCTTCAGCGTGCCGTCACTGGTGAGCGCGGCCGTCTTCTGACCCGTGGCGTCAAAAGTGCCTGCGGGGCAGTAGTACTGCAGTTCGCCGTTACCCCAGCCGGTGCCGCCGGACTCGAAGTACCAGTCCGAGTAGAGCTGCGTGGCCGAGGTGAACTCATCACTCCAGACCAGGTTGTAGCCCGCGGGGGCATAGCCGTCCGTAGGGTTCGTGGAACTGCCGCTGCCGGGCTTTTCCGGATAATAGGGAACATTGCTCCCCGCGCTCCCTGTTCCGGTTTCCGGATTGTACCAGTACACCGGATCCTTGCCGGAACAGGACGCGAGAATCAAGCAACCACTTAGTATGAAGAAAAGAAGGTGCTTCATTGTGCCGGGATTTATTCAGCGACAGGGGTAAGGGATACGGAAACATACTGTCCATTGAAACTCTGGTAGATATCCAGACGCACGGTTCCGTCCGTATCGATGGACATCACAAGCCATTTGCCGCTTTGGCCGAACCAGTATTCCGGCTCCGTGGAGGCTACCGCTGCATTACCGGCAATTGCCAGCGGGAAACCACCGTCGGCAAATTGGACTGTAGTGGCACCGCCGTCGGTGATAACGCTCCATTTCTCACTGCCGGTAGCAGTATAATCGACAAGACCGGCATCATTGTAGATGAAATGGCCGCTCTTAGGATCTTCCCCTTCCTTGACAATCTCGTCCATAGCAAGTTCATATACCAGGGAACCGTTGGCGTTGAAAATGATATAATCGTTATTCATATAGGCGGGGAGTTCACCCTCCGATGCCACGGTGAAATATTCCCAGTAATCCTCGCCACCAGGCGTGCCGCCCCACCAGCCCAGTTCGGAGATCTTGAACTTCTTGCCGGAGAGGGCTGCCTTGGCCTCATCTACGGTGACGTCGGTGTTGATGGACGGATCCGGTGCCACCCAGTCTTCGGGGGCGAGGGTCACATACAGCCAGTAAGGCTCTTCCTGGACCACATAGTAGTTCAGGGTGACGGAAGTGGCAGTTACATCGGTAATCAGGTACTTGCCATTCTTGGAAGCTTCGTCGGCCAGGATGCCCGGGAAACCGCCGTTCGAGAACTGAAGGTACTCTTTGTCGCCCTCCTTCACATAGGCCCACTTCTCACTGCCGGTAAACGAATACTCCACGCCGCCTACGCGGTCGTCATAAATGGTTTTGGTTTCGGCCTGGTTCCACTCGATGACCCCGCCTTTCTTGAAGACGACACGGTCGTCGAAGAGGTATCCGGGAGCCCTGTCTACAGAATTCCAGCTCTCCTCGCCTTCTCCGCCTTTCCAGCCCAGGAAGTAGGGCCTCCAGGTGTTGGCCATAAGCATATTTTCGATGTAGCTCAGATCCGAATCCCAGGAGCCGTTTCCAATGACGAAGTTAAACTCGGCCGGGTCGCTCTGGCCTGCGGCGCCGTAGGCTACCAGCGTACCGCTGTACGGGCCCTTCGCTTCGAAGGTCTTGGTGACATTGCGGTCTGTGAAAGTCATAGTTTCGTTGTTGGGGTCCTTGACGGTCCAGAAGGGATTCAGGTTGGCATCCAGGAACTGGAAGACAACCACGCCCGTTTCTGAGTTGGCATTCACCGAGAACATATCGGGAGTGATGACAGGTTTGCCGGCGGGTTCTTCACCGCCCTTGTTTTTCTCGCCGCAGGCAGCCAGGGCTGCGCACAGGGCGGCGACGGTCATAAGTTTGATGATGCTCTTCATTGTGGTATATATTTAATATTTGTTTTAATAATCGTTTTGCTTGAGGGTGCCTTCGCTGCGGTCGATCTCCGACTGCGGAATGGGCAGGTAGCGCTTGAGCGCGGAATAACCTTTGGCGCCCAGGACGGCATCGGCCTTGTCAAAGCGGACCAGGTCGAAGAAGCGGTGACCTTCCATCGCGAATTCCAGGCGATATTCATCCAGGAGGTTGTCCAGGGTGGCGGTTTTCTTGAGACTGGCGGGCAACTGGTCTACCGTGGTGGAGAAGGCGCGGGCCCGAACCATATTCAGGTAAATGTCTGCCTGAGCCTGCGAGCCGCCGGTGCGGACCAGCAGTTCCGAAGCGCGGAGAAGGGCCTCCGAGTAACGGTAGATGCGCAGGTTGTAGCGGAAGTTCAGTTCCGGGCTGCCGGTTCCGATATAGGCCGAATATCCGTCGGCCCGGCCCATATACTTCTTGTTGAACATCCCGGTATCTCCCATACGGGGGTTGTATTTCTCTCCGGGCAGGGCGTCGGTGTTGAAGTCCATAATGGAGGCGTCGCGACGCTGGTCTCCATCGGCATAGGCGGCCTTGAGGGCCTTGCTCACAGGACCAAAGCCATAGCCTTCCCGGGCAAAGCGCGTTCCCTTATAGGAATCCGGGCAGATGAACGTGGGATAGATGGTGCCACCGGGAGCGTATTCGTCTCCCCACTCGCGGTTCGAGGGATTGTCCGAGTAGTTGATCTCCCAGATGGATTCGCAGCACCATTCGCCGGACTCCTGCCAGATGTCGGCAAAGTCAGGCATCAGGGCGTAAATATCCGAGCCGATGATATCCTGCAACTGCTTGAGCACGCTGCTGTAGCGGGAAGCATCTTTCTGGAGCATCACGACGTCGGCACGGAGCATATAGGCGGCGTAACGGTTTACGCGGCCCACCTGCGTAAGCGTAACGGCTTCGGGCAGGCGGTCCTCCGAGGTAACCCAGTCCAGGTCTTCGATAATCTTGTCGTAGACTTGGTCGGCCGTAAACTGCGGAACGATGTAGGGGACGTCTTTTCCGTTCGGGTTCACGTTGTAGTAGGGAATGTTGCCCCAGAACTTCCACAGGATGTGATAGTAGAAGGCGCGGAGAAATCTGGCCTCGGCCACATAACGGTCCCGGTTTGCTTCCGAGATGCCTTCCACTTCGTCAATACGGTTTACCACGATGTTGCTGCGGTAGATGCCCCTGTAAATGGCCTCCCAAAGGGAAATGAGGCTCTGCTGCGGGGTGAGGCGGTATTTGAACATAAGCTGCAGATAGGGGCAGTCGGCTTCACCGCTGCCGCCCACCGCGTTGTAATCATCGGCCAGGATGTCCGAGATGAACTGGTAGGGATGATACTCGCCCTTGGGCGTGAAATCGCTGCGGCAGAAGTCCAGGGCGATGAGCGGGGCATAGGCCGACATCAGAGCCTTGGAGATGTCCGACTCTGTCTTATAGCTGTCCTCTTCCGGGATGATGGTAGTGGGCTCCACCTCCAGGAAGGAGGTAGTGCAGGAACCCAGCACGGCGAGAAGGGATAAAAGGATATATTTCGCTTTCATAGGATGCATCAGAAGGTTAAGTTGATACCGGCCGATAAGGTGCGGGCCTGCGGATATACGCCCCTGTCGATTCCCAGGGAGGTGCCTCCGGAAGAGATTTCCGGATCCAGCCCGTGGTAGGGAGTGAGCGTGAAGAGGTTCTCGGCGTTCAGGTAGAAACGAAGTTTCGAGATGAACACGTGACGGGTGATATGCTCCGGCAGGGTGTATCCCAGGGTGAGATTCCTCAGGCGCAGGAACGAGCCGTCGTAGACCATCAGGTCCGAGCAGCGCCAGTTCTGGTTGGCGCCGCCGTCTGCGTCTCCGGTGAGGCGGGGCAGGCGGCTGGAGGTACCGGGACCAGTCCATCGGCCCAGCATATAGGACTGCATATTCACCTTCGGAAAGTCGGCACGGTAGGTGGCGTCGAAGATGTCGCAACCTACGGCGGCATAGAAGTTGGCGGAAAGGTCGAAGCCTTTCCAGGTGGCGGACAGATTGACGCCGAAGGTCCAGTCCGGCATACCCTTACCAATCATCACGCGGTCGTCGTCGTCGATGACTCCGTCTCCGTTTACGTCCACGAACTTAACGTCGCCGGCCACGGCACTGGGCTGCAGGCGCTCGCCTCTTTCGTTGACATAGGCCATCGCTTCGATGTCGCTCTGGAAGATGCCGGCCGTCTTATAACCCCAGAAGAAGGGGAAGGGCTTGCCGTTTTCTCCTCGGGAGATGGTTCCCAGGGTACCCTGGACGGTGTCGTAGTTCTGATAGCCGGTCTCGTTACCCATTTTCAGGAGCACGTTCTTGTTGTAGGAGCCGTTGGCGCCAACGCTGTAACCAAAATCTCCCAGCTGCTGCTTCCAGATAAAGTCGAACTCGAAACCGGAGTTGCGCATATTACCCACGTTGCCCCAGGGAAGCGAATTGCCGATGTAGGAGGGCAGGGCCATCTTCATCAGCATCCCGTTGGTACGCTTGTCGTAATAGTCCAGCGAAATGCTCAGCTGGTTTTTCAGGATACCCAGATCCAAACCGACGTTGAACTGGGAGGATTCCTCCCACTTGAGGTCTGCATTGGAATAGGCGGTGGGGATGATACCGGGGGCGATGGCGGTGAAGTTGCCCACGCCCAGGAGGTAGCCGGCGATGCCACGCATCATAGAGGTGTAGGCAAAGGAACCGATGTTCTGGTTACCGTTCACACCGTAACTCACGCGCAGTTTGGTGCGGTCCAGCCAGGAGGGACGGACGGAAGCCATATAGGGTTCGTTCATAATGTTCCAGCCCAGGGAGACGGACGGGAAGTTGGCCCACTTGTTGGCCGGGGAAAAGTTTGAGGAACCGTCCCGGCGCAGGGTGAATTCGGCCATATAACGCTCCTGGTAGTTGTAACTGAGACGGGCGAAATAGGAGGCCAGGCGGCTTTGGGGATCCGGCGACCCGCTTGCGCCGCGCTGGTTCGAGTCCTGGTCCGTAGCATCGATCCAGGGCTGGGAAGCATTGCGGATTTTGTAACTGGTGCCGCTTACATAGGCCGACCCGTGGGAATAGGCACTCTGGCCCAGCAGGGCCACAAAATGATGATTCTCTCCCAGCGTGAACGTATAGGACAGCGTGTTTTCCATCTGCCAGGAGAACCCCCGGCTCAGGGAAGACCAGACCGTGGAACCGTCGTTCTGCTGATTGGAATTCATATAGTAGGGAAGGCTGTAGCCGTCGTCCTTGACAATGAGAAGGTCGGCTCCCACGGAGGACTTGAACACCAGCCCGGGAATAATCTCCAATTCTGCATAGCCGCCGGCCACCAGTTTGTCCTGGATGTAGTCGTCAATGGGCATATGCAGGATGGAAAGCGGGTTGGGCATCATCGCGTATTGGTCTCCGGCGATGGAGAAAGGACGTCCCTCGGAATCCTTGATGGCATTGGGATGTTCGGCCAGCAGGGCTTCGGGATTCTCGGCATAGACCGGAAGCATCGGCGAGAGGGACATCGCAGAGCCCAGCACGGAACCCTGTTCGGAGTTGGCGCGGATGGACTTGGAGTTGTCGTGAGAATAGGTGATGTTGACTCCCAGGCGCAGACGCTTGAGGAAAGAACGGTCCTCGGCGTCGAAGACGGTGTAGTTGTTGTTGGCCCGCAGGGTGGCACGGCTGTAATTGGAGTGGTTGTAGTTACCGCCGATGATACCTTCCTGGTAGAAATAACTGCCGGAGATGAAGTAGTTCATCTTGGCGTTGCCGCCGGAGACGCTCAGCTGATGGTCCAGCACGGGAGCATTCCGGTTAAAGACTTCATTCACCCAACTGGTGCCTTCCCCGAAGGAATAAGGGTCGGAATAGATGGGCATACGGCCGGCGTTGATTTCCATCTCGTTCATAATGAGCGCATAATCCGTAGCGTTCAGGACCGAGGGCATTCTCCAGGGGTTTTGGATGCCATAGGATGCATTGTAACTGAGCGTGCTCTTGCCCTCCGAGCCCTGACGGGTGGTGACCAGGATAACGCCGTTGGCGCCGCGGGCACCATAGATGGCGGCCGAGGCGGCGTCCTTGAGCACTTCTACCGATTCGATATCGGCCGGGTTGATGTATTCGATGCCGCCGGTGACGGGCATTCCGTCCACGATGTACAGCGGGTTGGAGTCGTTGATGGTACCGGTACCGCGGATGCGTACGCGCGTTCCGCTGCCGGGCTGGCCGGAGGCCGGCGTGATGGTAACGCCGGAAACCATACCTTTCAATACATTATCGACACGCGTAGGCGCGATCCCCGCGAGTTGCTCTCCCTTCACACTGGAGATGGCGGCCGTCACGACGCTCTTTTTCTGGATGCCGTAACCGACGACCACCGATTCCTCCAAAAGAGAGATGTCCTCCTTCAGGGTCATCGCATAAATTGTCTCGTTCCCCAGGGACAGCCAGGCATCGGCATAGCCCAGGCAGGAAACCTTGAGGGCGCGGGTCGATTGCGGGACGGTAAGGGACCAGCGGCCGTCCTCATCCGTGATGTTGGCCGTCCCGGTTCCTTCCAGGAGGACGACAGCACCGATTACCGGCAGGCCGCTTTCGTCGATGACGGTACCGCTTACTGTCCGGTTCCCGCCCTTGGGCTTGGAGTCCCGCGCTTGAGGACGATAAACCTGGATTTGCTTGCCGTTGATGGTCCACTTGATGTCCGTGCCCTCAAAGAGCCGGCTCAGGACTTCATTGACCGTCACTTCGGTCTCGTGGATGCTCACTTTCCGGGGAAGGTCTACATCCGTGCTTCGGACAAGCAGGCTGCCGTCAATCTTCTCGCACAGGATGTCAAGGACTTCCTTGACCGTCCCGTCACAGGAGACTGAAATCTCCGTGCTCCCTGCATCCTGGGCCCAGGCGGGTGCCAGGGACAGGAGGAGCCAGAATACGGCTGCCAGAATCTTTGTGGTTATTTTTTTCATAGAATGGATAGAATGAATAGGATGGTGTGTGTGTTATTTTTTGTGGATTACGATCGAGTCTTCCTGCTTTTGCCACACGTACTTTTGGTCTACGTCTATGTAGGAGAGGATCTCATCGATGGAAAGCCGGGACGAGATGATGCCGGTGAAGCGTTCTCCCTGGAAAAGGTCTTCGTTGTAGAGGAAGCGGACACCGTAGATTCGCTCTACGTAACTCAGAATCTCGGGGATGGTTTTGTCGGTGAAAACAATTTTGCCACGGGTCCATTCCGAAACGGACAGATCTGCTTTTTCCATCCGGATTTTCCCGTCTTCCCGGGAGACGATGGCGCAGGTACCGGGACGGAGCGTTACTTCTCCGGAGGGGGAACTGAGCAACACGGAACCTTCCAGCAGAGACACGGAAATGGAGGCTTCGTCGGCATAACTGCGTACGTTGAAGACGGTTCCCTTAACCGTAACACAAGTGTTTCCTGCGTGGACACGGAACGGACGGGAGGCATCGGCGGCCACTTCGAAGAAGCACTCGCCTTCCATCTTCACGTCCCGGCCTTTCCGGCCGAAATCCCTCCCGAAACTCACGGAAGAAGCAGCGTTCACGAAGACACGCGTGCCGTCCGGGAGCAGGGTCTGGGTGCCGAATCCCTGCGTGGCAGAGATGGTGGTAACATCGGACTGGGCGATGAAACGCTCGGCATCCTGATACTTCTTTCCGTTGTAGATAGCCAGGCCGCAGGCAATGACGGCCGCGATGCTGGCGGCGACGGCAAAGGGTTTCCAGAACGGGAACACCCGGCGGCGGGGATTGATTTTCTCCTCCAGAATCCGGAAATCTTCCTCCCTGGTCTTTTCAAACGCCGGGATGAAGGCGGCCACGTAGGCTTCTTCCATCTGGGCAAAGCGGGTGGCAAATTCGGAATCTGTATCTAAAAGGGTAAGGATTTCTTCTCTTTGCTGGTCCGTGAGCTGGTTGGCAAAGTAGGCGGCCAGCAGATTTTCTTGTGTTTCGGTCATAATACGCGCGTACAATAGTATACAATAGTATTTCTGACCCTATATACACAAAAAACCGCCCTGGCGTTTAAGGCGGATTGATTTTTTTTATTTATTTCTTATTTCTTCAGACTTTCGCGGATTTTATCCAGGGCGATTTTTAACTGCACCCGGACGGTGGAGGGAGAAATGCGCAGGCGCTCGGCTATCTCGGCCGTGTCCAGGCCTTCGCTGAAATGGAGATAAAAGACCTCGGAGCAGCGCTTCGGCAGCTGCAGGGCCAGCCCGGAAATTAACTTGACGATATCCTCAACCTCGTTTTCGTCGTAGAGGGCGACATCCGGCACACGTTCTAACAGCGAGAGCGAAATGCTTCCGGCACCCCGGCTGTCCCTCAAATAATTGTAGCAGGCATTGCGGACACCGGAAATCAAGTACGGGAGAGGCGGATACTTCAGTTGTGCCCGGCGCTCCCATACGCGCAGGAAGACGTCGTTGACCAGTTCGCGGGCTTTCTCGAAATCGTGAATATAACTCACCGCTAATCCGCAGAGGTATGAATAATAAACCTCATACAAGCTGCGGAAGCACTTGAGGTCTGAATGGACGATTCCCTGGACGGTCTGTGGAGTTATCTCCGGCATACACAATTAAAACAAAAAACCTCCCACATCGCTGCAGGAGGCATTTGGCGGAGGGGACGAGATTCGAACTCG